>JACQGZ010000161.1 GCA_016199305.1 Armatimonadota bacterium
ATTGGAAACGATCAGTCCGTTTTCAACGAGGAAGTTGTGGGCAGGCTCGACGGTGAGATCATAGACAAACCGGCCCTCGGCCACACATTCTCCGATCGACACAATGTCATCCAGGACAGTTGACTCACCAAGCAGCGTCGAAAGCCTTGCAAACTCCTTGTCTGCTGGATCCACGTGCGGCTGCAAGGCGTTCGCCCACCGCCGCAACACGGCACGAGATGTGCGCCGCCGCCCGGACTCGACCTGGAAGATCGCACCGGAAGATGAAATAGCAGTACCACTGACACCGTACCGATTCCGGAGAGAACGCAGAAGTGGTCCGCACACACGGGGGGCGCGGTCAAACCCATTCACCCCTTCGGGGTTATCCGCATATATCGCCCGAACTTGTGTAAGCTGGCGCGCCTTCTCAGGGTGTGCCGCCCCGACCAACTCCGCAAAACGGACCACGAACGATCCACCTTCGATCACAACGTCATAGACGTCCCTCACGCCGAAGGTACCGGCGCGTCGGGACTGGACTTTGGCAACGATTCCCAACCGCCGCAGCAGTTGCTGCAACCGTCCCGCCCGCCTGCGGTCGACGGTCGTCAGCGAGACGCGGGCCGTACGAGTGCGCTCTCTTACGACGCAAGAGCCATCACCGTCGAAATATCCTCGCAAGAAGGCGGCGATAAGGGGTTCGGGGAGTCGAAAGATCGGCCTGATATCGTCTCGCAACCCAAAGACCTTTGCCACGTGCACGAGGGCCCGGCTACTGGCTCGTGCGATCACCACCCCAAACTGGTTCCTGTGACGATGCACCTTCAGCCCAGGGAAAAGGTCCGTCAAGGTTTGAACGAACCGATCAATGAGCTCCAGGTTCCTATTCCCGAATGCGATGTTGTAGACACCACGGCCCACATCCTCGTAGACAGAGCCGTCAGAGGCGACAAGACCCAGCACATAGAGCAGATCCTCATTGACAGTATTGCCGGATAGCCAGAGGCTGCCGCGTTTTCCTGCCGTGATGCGTTCAATTTCCGCACTGAAGAGCGTCAGATCGGTGCCCGTTTCTCTCCCAATCGTTTTCAAATCGCCGACCGAATATCTGCGCTTCCTGCGCGCATCGGTGAACCGTTCGTGACGGAGTCCGAGATGTCGAGCTCCCTGGCGAACGCTGCCAAACTTCTCCCGCAGTAGGCCGTTCACGACCCCGTTCTTCATGTGGACGAAGAACGAGTCGCCAACCTCCGACTGGGCGAGCAACTCCAGGAGCGAGGGTCGCCAGGGATGAGCAACGGGGATCTTCCTTGCAGAGTAGATCGCATCCCCGACCTGCAGCGACGCGGCGGGCACCATATTCGGGCCATCGGCGGTATCCACAAGAATCTTGTGGTCCGGGGTTGCCCGGATTTCCGCACCCGACCTCGTTTGGATGCGCAGCAATTTCCCGGGCGCCAGCGGTTTGAAGACCCGGCTTACCTGACCGGATTCCACCTGCGTTCCGTCCCAGCACATTACTGAGGTCCCTCGGGGGCTCTCTACAAACCCCTTGATCGTCATGATCTGGCCATCACTCAAGATAATTTCCGACGCCCCATCCAGGCAGTAACTGGTCATGTCCGTCAAGATGACGAGCACCTGGGCTTCGAGCTCGTAGGCCAGGTATTCGGCGGCCGTGAGGGCGAGCCGCGGCGTCATCAACCGTTCGATTTCCGGGTCGTCGGCCAGGTTGAGGAAGACGACGCTCCGCGCCAGGGCGCCGGTGGCCTCGAATTGCTCGATGAAGAAGGCGGCTTCCCGCTGCGTGATGCCCATGGCCCCGAAGACGACGGCGAACGCCTCTTCCGCGCGCAGGACCTTGGCCTGCCTGGCAATCTGCGCCGCGATCTGGTTGTGCGGCAGGCCCGCGCCGGAGAAGATGGGCAGCTTCTGCCCGCGCACCAACGTGTTCAGCCCGTCGATACTGGAGATGCCGGTCTGGATGAACTCCTGGGGGCGCTCCCGGGCGACCGGGTTGATCGGCGCGCCGATGATGGGCAGCCGCTTCTCCGGAATGATCGGCGGCAATCCGTCGATGGGGTCGCCCCGGCCGTTGAAGCGCCGCCCCACGATCTCCCGGCTGACGCCGAAGCGGGCCACGTCCTCCCGCAGGCTCACCGCCGTCTTCGCGACGTCGAGCCCCGTCGTCTCCTCGAAGACCTGAATGACGGCGTTGCGCTCCGAGACCTCGACCACCTGGCCGCTGCGGACGGACTCATCGGGCAGGTGGATGTTCACGATGGCGCCGTAGGCCAAGTCCTTCGCGCCCTCGACGAACAGCAACGGCCCGGAGATGTAGGAGATTGATTGATACCGTTTGACCGCCAGTCCCATCGCGTACTCCTCTCGATGCTCTGCTTAGGGGTGAGGAGGGGTGCTGCCGCGGAAGTACTCTAGTCGTTCTGGAGCGGCGGCACCCCTCCTCACCCTTTAAGACGACGCTCGAGCGGGCTGCGCCCCGAACGCGGCGGGCAACCCCGTCAGAAACTCCTCTATGTGCTGGTCCCATTTGTCCTTCGAGACTTCCTTCAGGCGCGCGATCTGTTCGATCTGCGGCAGGTTGAGGATGTCGTCCATCAGCATGCCACGGTGGAGCGCCGCGACCGCCTCGTCGTAGAACGCCACGATCGCTTTGAGGATCCCGTAAGACTTTCCGAACGGCGAGAAGGCGTCGTCAGAAAAGGAGGACTGCTGGAGGAAGTCCTCCCGGAGCATCTTCCCGGCTTCGATCACCAGCCGTTGGTCATCCTGCAGCGCGTCAGGCCCGACCAGCTGGACGATCTCTTGCAACTCCGATTCCTGCTGCAGCAGGGACGACGCCCGGTTCCGCAGCTGCTCGAAGTCCTCAGGCAGGTTCTCTTTGTACCACTGCTGGAAGAGCGGCGTGTAGAGGCTGTAGGAGCGCAGCCAGTGGATCGCCGGGAAGTGGCGCCGGTTGGCCAGGCCCGAGTCCAGCGACCAGAAGGTGCCAACAATCCGTAGGGTGGCCTGCGTCACCGGCTCTGACAGGTCGCCGCCCGGCGGGGAAACGGCGCCCACGACCGTGATCGAGCCGCGTCGCTCCGGCTTCCCCTTGCAGACCGTCCGCCCTGCGCGCTCGTAAAAGGCGGCCAGACGGCTCGACAGGTACGGCGGGTACCCTTCCTCTGCCGGCATCTCCTCCAGCCGTGAGGAGATCTCGCGCATCGCCTCCGCCCAGCGGCTGGTGGAGTCGGCCATCAGGGCGACCTTGTAGCCTTGGTCGCGCCAGTACTCGGCCATGGTGATGCCCGTATACACCGAGGCTTCCCGCGCAGCGACCGGCATGTTCGACGTGTTGGCGATGATGATGGTCCGCTCCATCAGCGGCCGTCCGGTGCGGGGGTCTTCGAGTTTGGGGAAATCGTCGAGCACGTGGGTCATTTCGTTCCCACGCTCCCCGCAGCCGACGTAGATGATGACGTCCGCGTCGGCCCACTTCGACAATGTCTGCTGCATCACCGTCTTCCCGGCGCCGAAGGGCCCCGGGATGGCCGCGGTGCCGCCCACCGCCACCGGGAAGAGGACATCGATAATCCGCTGGCCCGTGACCAAGGGCTCGCGGGGATCGAGCCGGCGGGCCAGGGGCCGAGCGAAGCGGACCGGCCAGGGGTGCATCAGCCGCAGCGCTCGCCCGTCTTCCAGGTGGCCGATCTCCTCGGTAATGGTGAACTCGCCGCCGCGGATCTCCTTCACCCGCGACCGCGCCGCGTCGGGCGGCACCATGATCCGGTTGACCAGCCCGAACTCCTGGACCTCACCGATAATGTCCCCGGGTGCCACCTCATCGCCAACCTTGACCGAAGGTGTGAACGGCCACTGCTTCTCCCGGTCGAGGGCGACGGCGACGGCGCCGCGTTCGATGAAGTCGCCCTTCTGCTCGCGGACGGCCTGCAGGGGGCGCTGGATGCCGTCGTAAATCCCGAAGAGCAGCCCCGGCCCCAGCTCCACCGCCAGCGGCAGACCGGTCGACTCCACCGGCTCGCCGACGTACAGGCCCGAGGTATCCTCGTAGACCTGAATGAAGGCCGTGTCCCCGTCCAGGCGGATGATCTCCCCGATCAGGCGCTCCTTGCCGACGCGGACGATGTCGTACATGCGGGCGCCGGTCATCCCCTTGGCAATGACCGCCGGGCCCGCGATCCTGATGATCTCCCCTGCGGTAGCCACGCGATCCTCCCCTCCGGCGGTCTACCGGAGTTTGACGTAAAACCCGAGGTGCTCTTTCACCAGCCGGGCGATGTAGTCTTCGCCGCTTTCGATCTCCACGCTGGGGGCGGGGAACGGCACCACGATGGGCGTCTCCCGGCCGCGCATCGCCCGGGAAAGGTCGTCCCCGATCCCCTCCAGCAGCGCCTGATTTACCGCGGCCAGGCCGTAGTCGGCCGCGATCAGCTGGCGCAGGTGCTCGAGGGCTTCCGCCGGCGTGGCCGCCTCCCGCACCTCAACCCCGGCCAACCGGAAGCCGGTGGCCGTCTCCGCATCGGTGACCACGGCCATTTTAGGCACTGACCATCTCCTTGCGCACCACCTCCCGGGGGATGCCGAAGACCTTGCTGCGGGCGATCAGGCGGAGGTTCACGACCTCATTGTACTTCAGGGCCAGATACCCCACCACGACGTCGAGGCCGAGCGGGTCGCCCAGGTACCGGCGCGCCGCCTGGCGCGCCAGCAGCAGGTCGAGCGTCCGTTCGAACTCGGTGAGATCCTCGGGCACCGTCTCGACGGGGAAGCCCCGCACGCGCAGCACCTGCCAGCCCTGCTCCAGCGTCTCCCGCGCGCTGAGAGTGAGGAAGAGCTTCTCGTCGACCACCGCCCCGCCGGGGATGAAGAAACGGCGGCGGGCCGGCGCATCCAGTCCGCCCTCCAGGCGGGCCAGTTTCACCGCGGTCTTGACGTTGAGCGCGTCGATTTCGGCCTGAACGATCCGGCGCAGGACGCCCTCGTTGTGCCCCGCGCCGTGGGCCGCGGCCAGGACGTGCTCCGCGTAGAAGCGGTCGAGGCTGAGTTCCAGGCCGAGGAGATCCTGGTGGGCCTGGTAGGCGGCGAGCCCCTGCGCCACCGCGGGGCCGAGCGGATGGCCGATCGCCTCCAACGCCCCGGCCACCGCCCCGACGTCGGGCTGACGGGCCAGGTCACGCAGCGCCACCTCGCCCAGGGTGCCCGCGGGGAGCACGGAGGCCATGATCTCCTCCTCCGCGCGGCCGGTGTGCTTTCCCCGCAAGACGGCGCGCACATTCGCGAGGTCCCACCGCAGCAGGACCGCCGAGATCAGCTCCCGCGCCTTCCCGTCGGCGAAACTGAGGATCTTCGTGGTCGTGCCCAGGAAGTTCCGGGCCAGCGCCTCATCGACCGCCTCCAACCCACGGTAGCGCGTCAGCGCCTCCTGCAGGTCGCGGGCGTAGGGCGTCGAGGCGAGGGCGTGCACGAAGGCGTCGAAGGTCGGAGCGGCGAGCAGCTCGTCCATCCGCCCGCTGACGAGCAGGCGGCTGCGCATCGCCCGCGCCCGCGCGTTGATGTACGGGAAGTCCGGCATGTGAGACTAGATCATCCCCACAGGACCCGGGCCACCTCCGAACCGAGCGTGGGCCTCGCCCGCTCCAGCCGGGAGGCGAACGTGTTCAGCACGATGGTACGGCCGTCCGGAGAAGTCAGCCGCACCCCGCCGCGGAGGTCCTCCGCCGCCCGCACCTCCGCGTCCAGGGTGTGCCGCCGGGCCGCGGAGCGCACCAGGTCCACCTCATCCGGGTGCGCCTCGATGAGGAGGTGTCCTCCAAACCCCGCGGCCCCTTCCCCGATCAGGCGTTCCAGGACCTGCCCGTAGCGGGCGCGGTCGCGCACCACCGCCTCCAGAGCCTCCGTGGCGCGGCGGAAGACCTCGGCGAGGGCCTGATCCTTGCGCTCCAGCACGAGCGCCTGGGCCTGCAGCTGGGCGGTGGACTGGGCGCGCACGCGGGCGGCCCGCAGCGCCGCCTCCTGCCGCTCCCGCTGGCCATCCACCAGCTGCTGCGCCTCGGCCCGCGCCGCGGCGCGGATCTCCTCCGCCTGCTGCCGGGCCTCCCCGAGGAGACGCTCACGCTCGGCCGCAGCCTCCCGTTCCAGGAGGGTGATCAGGTCCGAACCCACGCGCCGGCCTACCGGATCTTATTGATCAGGAAGAACGCCACCAGGAAGCCGAGAATGATCATGGTCTCCGGCAGCGCCAGGAAGATCAGCAACCGGCCGCCGATCTCCGGCCGCTCCGCCATGGCGCCGGAGGCCGCGGCGCCGATGCGTGCCTGCGCGACCGCCGTGCCCAGCGCCCCCAGCCCAACGGCCAGCGCGGCCGCCAGGCCGACCAGTCCCGCTCCCAGGCCCAGGCCGCCGGCGGCGGGAGCCTCCTCCTGCGCCAGCGCCGGTCCACTCAGGGCGATCACCAGCAACAACGCCAGACCGATGATGCCAAGCCCGATGCGCAACCTATCCACCTCCTGCTCGTTGAAATGGCTGATACTCGCGTCCGACTTCGTCGTGGTACTTCACCTTCGTCAGGAATTCCACCCAATGCAGACGGGCGGGCTGAATCACGTGCCCGATGATCGTGAAGACCAAGAACAGCGCCTGCCAGAACCCCGCGATGACGATGGCCAGCAGGATGCCGAGCACTCCGCCGCGGCGGGCCGCCATCGCCCCCAGCTCGTTCGCGGCGATCCCCAGCGCCGCCGCGGCCAGACCGAAGGCCATCAGACGGGTGTGAGAGAGCACGTGGCCGAAGGCGGTGAACGACTCGAGGAACCACATCAGGCTCGCCGCGCTGTTGCGGAGCCTCCGGGTGGCGATCCCGAAGCCGACCGCGGAGAGGACCGCCCCGACCAGCAGGTAGAGACTCCAGGAACTCATGAAGGCGGGCAGCATCTCTGCCTGCGTCCCCAGGAAGATGAGCAGCGCCGCGGAGGCCAGGATGAGGACGAGGCTCTCGAAGACACCCTCAAGATGCCGGTGCCCGACGGCCATGATGAGATGGCCGATGAGCCCGATGTACACCATCACGACGCCAAAGAGGATGATGCCCTGGAAGTAGAGGGTGGTCCCGGGCTCGTGCACGCGGTTGAAGATCGGCTCGACGTGAAAGAGCAGCTCGGGCAGATTCCCGAAGACTTCGGCGTAGAACACGCCAAAGACGATGATCCAGAAGGCCAGCACGCGGATGAGCCAGGAGATTTCACGGACCCCGCGCGGGTCGAGCGTCGATCCCAGGACGGGTACCGTCCAGCTCTTGCCCGCCCGGGCCTTGTTGCGTAGCCACCAGCCGAGGAGGAAGAAGAGGAGGCCATAGCCGGCATCGCCGATGACCAGGCCCACGAAGATCGGAAAGGTCACGGCCATCAGCGGGCTGGGATCCCACGAGCCGTAGCGGGGCGGCGGGAAGAGGGCGAGCAGCATCTGAAACGGCCTGATCGCCGGGCGATTGTCCAGCAGCACCGGCACCCGCTCGGCCTCGTGCGGATCGGCGGGGGTGTCGTAGACCACGACCTCCTTGCCGAAGCGCCGATCGAGCGTGCGGCGGATCGCCTCCACCGTGCGCGTCGGCGTCCAGCCCCCCACGACGAAGGTGTAGCGGGA
Source organism: Armatimonadota bacterium (assembly GCA_016199305.1). Lineage (GTDB taxonomy): Bacteria > Sysuimicrobiota > Sysuimicrobiia > Sysuimicrobiales > Humicultoraceae > JACQGZ01. Next base: position 7,645 of record JACQGZ010000161.1, read on the forward strand.
CTGGGCCAGCTGTGGCACCACCGCCAGCCTCGCCAGCCGGTCCGCCAGGACGGCGCGCATCGCGACCAGCCGCGAGCGGGCCCGCTGCGCCGTCGCCTGCAACTCCGCGGCGACGCGCTCCAGTTCCCGCGGCAGGGCGGCCCGGCGCCCCTCCATCTTCGTCATAGCCTCGGCCGGCGGGAGATCGGCGTAGGCGCTGGGCAGCCGGAGCTCACTCACGCCCGCCCGGGTGAGGAGGCCGTGCACCGCCTCGGCGTCGCGGCGGTGGAAGGCCACCACCACCCCGACCTTGCCCTCCTCCACCGTGCGGCTGACCACCTCGACGCGGCCGCCCGTCAATTCCACCAGTTGCCGGCGGAACTGCTGGACGAGCGAGAGGTCGCGGGTGCGCAGGATGAA
>JACQGZ010000158.1 GCA_016199305.1 Armatimonadota bacterium
CACGTCACCAACGAGATCAAAGACGAGATCCGCCGCCTGGGGGCGGCCGGCGGGGTCGATGTGGTCATCGTCGAGGTCGGCGGTACGGTGGGCGACATCGAGGGGTTGCCCTTCCTGGAGGCGGTCCGCCAGTTCAAGCACACCGCGGGGGAGGGGCACGTCTGCTACGTGCACGTCTCCCTGATCCCCTATCTGCCGCAGTCCGGGGAACTGAAGACCAAACCGACCCAGCACAGCGTGAACACGCTGCGGGGGATCGGCATTCAGCCCGACGTGCTGGTCTGCCGCACGGCGCGGCCGCTGGTGGCCAGTGTCAAGGAGAAACTCGCCCTCTTCACCGACGTCCCGGTCGCCCGCGTCATCCAGGCCCTGGACGCGGCAAACATCTACGAGGTGCCCCTGATCCTGGAGGAGGAGGGACTCGGCGAGGCCATCGTACAGCGGCTGGGGCTGGCCGTGCCCCCGCCCGATCTGGCGGAGTGGCGCGAGATCGTGGACCGGCTGCGCCATCCCACCGCCACGGTGCGCATCGCCCTGGTCGGCAAGTACATGGGGGTGGAGGACTCCTACGTCAGTATCGTGGAGGCGCTGCGCCACGGCGGCATCGCCCACCGCGCCCGGGTGGAGATCACCAAGGTGGACTCGGAGGAGCTGGAGCGGCTGACGCAGGAGGAGGTGGACGCCCACCTCTCCGCCTTCGACGGCATCGCGGTCTGCCCGGGCTTCGGCGCGCGCGGGGTGGAGGGCAAGGTGAAGGCCATCCGCTTCGCCCGGGAGGGGAAGGTCCCGTTCCTGGGGATCTGCTACGGCATGCAGTGGGCTGTGGTCGAGTTTGCCCGCCACGTTTGCGGGCTGGCCGGGGCCAACACCACCGAGGTGGACCCGGCAACCCCCCATCCCGTGATCGCGCTCCTGCCCGAGCAGCAGCAGGTCACCGAGAAGGGGGGGACGATGCGGCTGGGCCTCTACCCCTGCCGGTTGACGCCCGGCGGCCTGGCCGCGGCGGCCTACGGGGTCGAGGAGGTGGCCGAGCGCCACCGGCACCGCTACGAACTCAACGACGAGTACCTGCCGACGCTGACCGCCGCCGGGCTGCGGGTCACCGGCGTCTTCCCCGACAAGCACCTGGCAGAGATCATCGAACTGGCGGGCCACCCCTGGTTCGTGGGGACGCAGTTCCACGCGGAGTACCGCTCCCGGCCCACGCGCCCGCATCCCCTCTACCGCGCCTTCGTCGGCGCGGCGCTGCGGCGCGCGGCCGTGGATACGCGGCGCGCGGCGCCGGCCGTTGGGTAGAACCTGTATCAGAGCCGTCGCCCGCGTGAGAGCGTTACATCAGTGGGGGTGCCCCGCGGCCCCGCCGGTTCGCGCGGCGAACATGCGGGGTGGGGTTAGAGGAGGGACCCGATGGGTCTGGTGACCTACGTGAACGGCGCCTTTGTGCCCAAGGAGGAGGCCGTCGTCTCGGTCTTCGACCACGGGCTGCTGTACGGGGACGGCGTCTTCGAGGGCATCCGCGCCTACAACGGCCGGGTCTTCCGGCTGGAGGAGCACCTGGAGCGCCTCTACGACTCTGCCCGCACGATCATGCTGGAGATTCCGCTGACCCGAGACGAGATGCGGGAGGCGATCCTCGAGACTCTGCGGCGCAACGGCCTGCGCGACACGTACATCCGCCCGCTGGTCTCGCGGGGGGTCGGCGACCTCGGCCTCGATCCCCGCAAGTGCGCCCGGGCGTCCGTCATCATCATCGTGGATTCCATTCAGTTGTATCCGACGGACGCCTATCTCAAGGGGCTGCGCACGATCACCGCGACCACGCGCAAGGTGCGCCCCGACATGCTCAACCCGCGGGTGAAGTCGCTGAACTACCTGAACAACATCCTGGCCCGCATCGAGGCCAACCAGGCCGGCGTGGATGAGGCCATCATGCTCAGCGGCGACGGCTACGTCTGCGAGTGCAGCGCCGACAACATCTTCGTCGTCCACGATGGGCAGATCTGGACGCCCCCGCCCTACCTGGGCATCCTGGCGGGCGTCACCCGCGGGGCGGTGCTGGACCTGGCCCGGGACCTGGAGATCCCCGCCGTCGAGCGCGTCTTCACGCTGCACGACGTCTACGCCGCCGATGAGTGCTTCCTCACCGGCACCGGCGCCGAGGTGGGGCCCGTCGTGGAGGTGGACGGCCGCGCCATCGGCGACGGCCGGCCGGGCCCGATCACCGGCCGCCTGATGGAGACCTTCCACACGCTCGTCCGCCGCCAGGGCACCCCGATCTTCCCCGCAGAAGCGCGGGTCGGCCAGGCCTAGCCCCGCGTGCGCCCCGAGATCCTTGTGCGCAGCCGCCGGATCCATGCGGGGCGGGTGTTGGGCCTGCGCGTCGACGAGGTCCGCCTGCCGGACGGCCGCACGGCCCAACGGGAGGTCGTCGACCATCCGGGCGCGGCCGTCGTAGTGCCCCTGACGGACACCAACGCGGTCCTAATGGTGCGGCAGTACCGCTATGCTGTGGGCGAGGCCCTGCTGGAACTGCCGGCCGGGACGCTGGAACCCGGCGAGAGCCCGCTGGCCTGCGCCCAACGCGAACTCGCCGAAGAGGTCGGCGCGGAGGCGGCCCGCTGGGAGCCGCTGGCGGTGCTCTATCC
>JACQGZ010000162.1 GCA_016199305.1 Armatimonadota bacterium
GCCGCTTGCTCCCGGGGTCACCCCGGCCTCGCCGAAGGGCACCAGGCGTCGTTTGCCGTAGGTCCCGCGCACCTGCCCGTCCTGCAGCACCACCGCGGTGTTGCGGACCCCGTCGGCGCCCCCCTCGAAACTGCTGGCGACCACAATGCGGTCAGGCGCCCAGGCCGCGACCTCCTGTACCACCCCGCCCGGCCCTAACAGGTTCACGGGGATCGCCGTCTCGGGGAACACAATGAGGTCGGCGCCGCCAGCGGCGGCCTCTCTGGTGAGGCGTTCCATGGCCTCGAGCTGCGCCCGGTGGGTGGCGGCGTCACCTTTGGCGAAGGGCGAGATGTTGGGCTGCAGCACGGCCAACCGCAGCGACCCGGACAGCGGCATCTGGAGGCGCCGTGCGCCGTAGGCGGACGCGCCGACCAGCAGCAGGCCGACCAGGATCAGGCCGGCGGCCTCCGCGCGACGCGGCCGCCCGAGAAGCGTGACGACCCACGCATTTCCCAGCGCAATCATCATCGACAATAGGTACACGCCTCCGACCGCGGCCAGCTGCAGCACCGGGAGGATCCTGTGCTGGGAGACCCCGAGCAGCGCCCACGGAAAGGCCAGCGGCCCGGTCGAGCGGGCGACCTCGACGGCGGTCCAGACGAGGGGCACGAGCAGGAGATCCCAACCCGGATACCGCCGGCTGAGCCACTGCAAAACCGCAGCGAACCCTCCGATGTATAGGGCGAGCACGGCAGCGAGCAGGACCCAGGTCACATACCCGAAGAGGGTGACCCATGAGAGCGTGAGGGCGAACCACACCAACCCGGTCATGTAGCCGTCTCGGAAGGCCTCCCGCGGCGAGGGCCCGCGGAGAGACCAGAGCAAGGGGACGAGCGCGATCCACGCGACGAAACCCAGATCAAGCGGGGGAAAGGCGGCCCACAGAAGCAGGCCGGAGGCAACCGATCCGAGGTACCGGGGACTTATGCGTCCCGGCCGTGACACTTCTTGTACTTCTTGCCGCTCCCGCACCAGCACGGATCGTTGCGGCCGAGTTTCCGCCCGTCGGCGCCGGGCTGGGTCCGCCCTGACGCGGCCGCACCGGCAGGCCCGGAAGCCGAGCCGCCGCTGCGCCCTACCACGACCGGTTCCCGCACGCGCGGCGCCGCGGGCGCCGCGGGGCCCATCTGTACGCGCAGCAGGAACTTGACGGTCTCCTCCTGCACGTCGTGCAGCATCTGCTGGAAGAGGTCATACCCTTCGCGCTGGTACTCGATCAGGGGGCTCGCCTGGGCATAGGCACGCAGACCGATGCCCTCGCGGAGGGACTCCATGTTCTGCAGGTGATCGATCCACTTCCGGTCGATCACCTGGAGAAGGATCAACCGCTCGACCTCCCGGAAGGCCTCCTGACCGATCTCGCGCTCCTTGGCTTCGTAGCCCTCCAGGCCACGCGCCACCAGGTGCTCGATGATCTCCTCCGGGGACCCACGCAGGTCCTCCTCTCGGACCTCCGCCAGCGCGGGGATCAGAACGGCCGCCGCGTCGCGCAGGCTGGCAAGATCCCAGTCCTCGCGCGACACGCCGTCGGGACAGAACTGCCCGACCAGTTCGGTCACCAGGCGCTCGATCATGTCCACGACGTTCTCGCGCAGGTTCTCCCCGCCCAGCACCTTGCGGCGCTCCTCGTAGATGACCCGGCGCTGCACGTTCATGACGTCGTCGTACTCCAGCACGTGCTTGCGCATATCGAAGTGGTACTGCTCCACCTTCTTCTGGGCGCCCTCGATCTGCCGTGAGACCAGCGACGCTTCGATGGGCGTGTTCTCGTCCACGCGCAGCCGGTCCATCCAGGCCGCCACGCGCTCGCCGCCGAAGATGCGCATCAGTTCGTCGTCCAGTCCTGCGTAGAAGCGGCTGCTCCCGGGGTCTCCCTGCCGCCCGCCGCGCCCGCGCAGCTGGTTGTCGATACGCCGTGCCTCGTGGCGCTCGGTCCCGATGACGTGCAGCCCGCCGAGGGTCCGCACCTTCTCCGCCTCCGTCGGATCGGGCGGGTTGCCGCCGAGGATGATGTCCACACCCCGGCCGGCCATGTTGGTGGCGATCGTCACCGCACCCAGCCGTCCCGCCTGGGCGATGACCTCGGCCTCGCGCTCGTGCTGCTTGGCGTTGAGCACCTCGTGGGGGATGCCGCGCCGACGCAGCAGTTCGGAGAGGTATTCGTTCTTCTCAATCGAGCGGGTCCCCACCAGGAGCGGCCGTCCCTGGTGGTGCCAGTGCTCGATCTCCTCCACGACCGCCTTCCACTTCGGCCGCTCCGCCTTGTAGACGACGTCGGTGGCATCCTGCCGCACCATCGGCCGGTGCGTGGGGATGACCATGACCGGCAGATTGTAGATCTTCTGCAGTTCCTCTTCTTCCGTCTTGGCGGTGCCGGTCATCCCGGCCAGCTTTTCGTACAGGCGGAAGTAGTTCTGGAAGGTGATCGTGGCCAGGGTCTGGCTCTCCCGTTCCACTTTCACGCCTTCCTTGGCCTCGATCGCCTGGTGCA
>JACQGZ010000186.1 GCA_016199305.1 Armatimonadota bacterium
CTCAGCGAAGAGGAGATCCGCCGCGACGGCTTTAAGCGCTACAGGATCACCGACTCCGGGATCTCCCCGCGCGCCCTCCCCGGGACGCCCGGCGGGATCTTCAAGGTCAGCGGGACGGAGCACGACGAGTTCGGCTTCGTCACCACCGACCCGCCCCGGCGCGAGGCGATGATGGAGAAACGCATGCGGAAGCTGGAGACCTATCTGCGGGAGGACGCGAAGGGCCCGCAGGTCTTCGGCGATCCCGCCGGCGTCCCGGTCCTGGTCGGATGGGGCTCCACCAAGCCGGTCCTGCTGGAGGCGCGGGCGCGCCTGGCCGCCGAGGGGACAAAGGCTGCCGTGGTGCACCTGACGCACCTCTGGCCTTTCGCCACGCACCTGATCAAGCCGGTCCTGGAGCGCGCCTCGGCGCTGATCGTCTGCGAACAGAACTTCACCGGGCAGCTGGCCGACCTGATCCAGGAGCGCTGCCTGCTGCCGACGCGGCGCGTCCTCAAGTACAACGGCCGCGTCTTCTACGTCTCGGACATCCTCCGGGGCGTGCGCGAGATTCTGCGCAACGGAGCCACGGAGTACCGCGTGGCGGAGGTTGAGCCCGTCGCCGTAGAAGCCCACGAGGGCGATTAGAGGAAGCGCATGAAGGAGATTGACGGGGTGAGCACGCAACCGGCCGGCCGGCCTGCCAGCAAAGCGCCCGCCAGCAAGATCTGGGAAGAGAACGCCGTCCCGCGCCACCGCATCCAGTGGTGTCCCGGGTGCGGGGACTTCGGCGTCCTGAACGCGCTGAAGATGGCGCTGACCAAACTGGAACTGCTGCCCCATGAGGTGTTCCTGATCGGCGGGATCGGCTGCTCCGGCCAGATCCGCAACTACCTGAACGGCAACGGGTTCCACGGCACCCACGGTGGGCCGCTGGCCTATGCGGTGGGGGTGAAGATGGCCAACCCCGGCCAGAGCGTGATCGCCCTCGCCGGCGACGGCGACACCTTCGCCATCGGGGTGGAGAACTTCGTCCACGCCTGCCGGCGCGATCCGCAGGTGGCCCTCATCGTCATGGACAACGGCGTCTACGGCCTGACCACGGGGCAGCGTTCTCCCACCGCGGGGCTCGGCGAGCACGTCGAGGAGTGGTCGGAGGAGTTTCCGCCGCCGTTCAGTTCCCTGCGGCTGGCGCTGGCCTCCGGGGCGACCTTCGTGGCGCAATCCTTCTCCGGCGATCCCCGCCACGCCGCCGACGTCTACGTCCAAGCGATGGAGCACCCGGGCTTCGCCTTCGTCAACGACTTCTCCCCCTGCGTCACCTACAACAAGGTCAACACCTACGAGTGGTTCAAGGGACACGTCGAGTACATCCCCGCCGACCACGACCCGACGAGCCTCCAGGCCGCCTGGGAATTGCTCAACGACTTCGACCACCGGGAGCGCCTGCCGCTGGGGGTCGTCTACCGCGGGCCGCGCAAGAAGAAGGCCTTCAAGCCTGTCCCGATCCGCACGGAGGAGCTGGCCCGCATCGACCTCGAGCCGATGCTAAAGGCCTCCCGCTAAGTTCCTTCTCGGCCCGGATCGATCACAATGAGGGGTGCGGTAGGCCACCCCCTGCCGGCAGCGATCATTTCGGCGATCACCCGCGGATATACCGGCGTTTGCAGCAAATCATCGACCGGCATCCACACAGGCGTCGCCCTCTTCCACTGCTCCGCCCGGGAAGAGGTAATAGAGCTCCCTACCCTTGCCGCGCTCAATCAGCGCGACCGATTTCTCCCGCACGATGATGATGGCGGCCACTCGAGGCGTCGAATTTGTTCCGCTGGTAGTCGCCTAACCTTTCGGCTGATGCCGCAGCGGCTCAGGTGAGCGCTCCAGTTCGGGGGGCGTGAGCGAGAAGGTCCACTCGACCGGCAGTGTCTGGGGCGGCCAGCAAACGCGGTCGTCACAAGCCTGCAGGTTGATGGTTCCCCGAATCTGCACCTTCCCGCCCACGTCCAGGAGTGGCGCCAGCTCCTGCCGTGAAGGCAGGGACGCGTCGATGGAGACGCGGACGGGGTGGCTGTAGACGGGGATCTCCTCTCCGAGCAACGGGAGCGTGAGGGTTTCCGCCGGCGCGTATTGCACGTCGCGGACCTTCACGTAGGGGTTCTCCTCAAGAACGACCTGCATTCCCTGGTAGTCCCGCAATCCGGGAGCGTAAACGTGTACGCCGGGCCTGGGGTGCACGTCGACGAACAGCGTGAAAACGTTTCCCGGGTAAAGCCTCTCCTCCGTGGCGGTGGTGTGCACCTCCAGGTAGTCGAGGCGCCGGATCCCCTGGGGCGCCGCCGGGGGCGCCGCCTTCCCCATCCGCACCATCAGCGTCGTCACCGGCATCCGGTGAATGTAATGCTCCTCAGAGAACTTCTGGCGCACGACGCCGTCGGCATCCACCAGGAACGTCCCCGGATAAGGGATGCCGTAATCCCGGCTGCTCGGGTCGATGGTGTCATTGAAGAGGCCGAACCGGCGAATGATCCCCGAATCGGGATCGGCCAGCAGGGGGAAAGTGATGCGCCGGCGCTCTGCAAAATCGCGCAGAATGTCTGTGCTGTCATAACTGATTGAGGCGAGCCCCAACCCTTCGGCGGCGAGGCGGGTGCGGTTGCGCTCCAGCTCGACGAGCTGGCCCTTACAGTAGGGTCACCAGTCGGCGCTGCGGATGAAGAGCAGCAGGGCCCCGGCCGGGCCGCGGACCGTCTCGAACGTCTGCCGGTGGCCGAATTGATCCGGTGCCTCAAACGGCGGGATCGCCTCCCCGACGCGCGGGCCCCGCTCGACCTCATGCATAGGGCATCTTGGCCAACTCCTCGGTTAGTGCGTCGGCGAGCGGCCCGACCGTGGTGGCGTCGAAGGCGAAGCGCGCACCCGCCGCCGCAAACAATTCCGGCAGCGGCTGCCTCCCACCCAGGGCCAGCGCCCCTCGATAGCGGGCCACCGCGTCGGGGTAGTCGGTGCGGGAGCGCAGCCAGACCTGGAGCGCGCCCAGCTGGGCGATGCCGTACTCGATGTAGTAGAAGGGGTGCAGAAAGATGTGCAGCTGGCGGTGCCACATGTAGGCGAGTTCCTGGTCGTAGCCGGACCAGTCCAGGCCCCGGTGGAAGCGCCCGTAGGTGTCCACCCAGGCGCGCCGCCGCTCCTCGCGCGTGTGGGCGGGGTGCTCGTACAGCCAGTGCTGGAAGGCGTCCACGGTGGCGATCCAGGGAAAGATGCGCACGATCATTTCCAGGCGTTCGCGGTACGCCCGCCGGTAATCTGCCGGATCCGGGTAGAACGCCCCCAGGTGCGGCGCGCTGAGGAGTTCCATCCCCATGGAGGCGACCTCGGCGAACTCCATCGGTGGATGGCGGTACTCCACGATGGGCTCCTCCCGGGCGGCAATGGAGTTGAAGGCATGGCCGCCCTCGTGCAGGAGAGTGCGGATGTCCCGGTCGAGCCCGACGGCGTTCATGAAGATGAACGGCCAGCGCCGCTCGTTGAGGTCGGCCTGGTAGCCGCCGGGCGCCTTGCCCTTGCGGCTCTCCAGGTCCAGCAGCCCCTGCTCGCGCATGAAGGCAAACTGCTCGCCCAGTTCAGGGTCGACGCGCCCGAAGATGGCCTCGGTGTGATCGAGGAGTTCAGCAGTTTGAGAGAAGGGGCGGAGCGGAGGGCGGTTGAGCGGATCGACCTCGGCATCCCACGGACGCAGCGGATCGACACCGAGCAGGGAGGCGCGCTCCCGGTTGAGCCGTTCGGCCAGGGGGACGACGTGGGCCTCGACGGCGTCGTGGAAGCGCGTGCAGTCCTCCGGTCCGTAGTCGAAACGCTCGTATGATCGGAAGATGTAGTCGCGATAGGAGGCAACGCCGGCGTTGGCGGCGATCTGCAGGCGCAGCGCGCGCAGGCGGTCGAAGAGATCCTCCATCGTGTCCCGGTCTTGGAGGCGGCGCCGGGCGACCAGTTCCCACGCCTCCTGGCGGGTGGCGCGGTCGGGCTCCTCCAGATACTTGGCCATCTGTTGCAGCGTGCGCTCCTCACCCCGGTAGGTCACCGTCATCGCGCCGGAGACTTTCTGGAACTGCGTCTCCAGTTCGGCCTCCTTCACCTGCAGGGGGATGTTCTCCTCACGGTAGAGCGCGACGCGGTTCTCCACCCGCCGGTCGAACAGCCGGTAGCCCTCCGGCAGCGCCGGGCGGCGAGGATTCCGCAGGTAGGCCTCGTCGAGCCGGTGGAACAGCATCTTCACGTTGGGCTCGACCTCCTGCACGAAGGCCAGGTAGGCGCGTTCCCGCTCCGGGTCGTCGGTTTGCGAGGTCATCGCGATGTAACGCCGGTTGCGCTCCTCCCAAATGCAGGAGGCCACCTCACTCCGGTCCTCCAGCCAGCGTTCCAGCGCCTGAGGTGAGTCAGGCGTCCGGTCGGCCAGCTCTCGGCCGATCGCCTCGATCTCCTCCCGGCGCCCCATGTCCGCCGTGGCGGGCACGAACCGGCGCGGGAAGACCTTGCGGGGGTCGGTTGTCGTCCTCATGCAGCCTCCCTCTCCTGGCGTAGTCGGTCTTGGTGTCGCCGCGTCCTCGTCGCGTGGTGTGGCCGATCGGGCCGCGGCCGCCGCCCTTACAGCGGATACCGCCCGGCTTCGGTCACGCGGTCCGCGATGGCGCGCCACTCCGCGACCGCGTTCAGCGGGACATACCGGATGAACCGGCGCAGCCCGGCCAGCATCGTGCGCAGGTCCTCCCCTTCGGCGGAGGCGGCCAGCACCTGCCGCGCCAGCCCCTCCACCCGAGGCAGTGCCTCATGCAGATAGGCCCGGGCCAGGCGCGCCGGCAGCGCCTCCTCGCCCGCGGGCCCGGCCTGGGCGGCCCGCAGGACCGCACTCTCCATGGCGAAGATCTCGGTCACCATATCGGCCAGCCAGGCCAGGATTTCCTGCTGTTCCTCGATCGCCACGAGGTGTTTCTGCAGCGCCACTCCGGCGGCGAAGAGGGCCGCCTTCTTGGCCATCGCCACCTGCTGCCGCTCCCCGGCCAGGGGGCCGGTGAAGCGGCCGTCGCCGGCGAGGGCAGGATTGAGCAGGTCGTCGGCCACCGCCCGCGCCGCCGGGATCAGCGGCAGCTGCCCGCGCTGCGCCCGCCGCAGCAGCATGCCGGTGATGAGCAGCCGGTTGATCTCATTGGTGCCCTCGAAGAGGCGGTTGATGCGCGCGTCCCGGTAGGCCCGCGCCGCGGGATACTCCTCGATGAACCCGTAGCCGCCGTAGATCTGGACCATCTCGTCGACGACGTAGTCCAGGACCTCCGAGACGAAGACCTTGTTGATGGAGCACTCCACCGCGTACTCTTCCAGCGCCGCCATCACCGCCCCGCTGTCGTCGTGCATCCCGCCGAGGGCCCCGTCGACCAGGCCGCCGGTGCGGTAGACCATCGACTCGCCGACGTACAGGCGCACCGCCATCTGGGCCAGTTTCTGCTTGATCAACCCGAAGGCGGCCAGCGGTCTGCCGAACTGCCGGCGCTCTTTCGCATAGGCGACGGCCTCGCGGAAGGCGGTCTTTGCGGCTCCCAGGGCTCCGGCCGCCAGGTTGAACCGGCCGACGTTCAGGATGTTGAACGCTACCTTGTGCCCCTGCCCGATCTCTCCCAGGAGGTTTTCGGCGGGCACGCGCGCCTGATCGAAGAAAAGCGAGGCGGTGGAGGAGCCGCGGATACCCATCTTGTGCTCCTCATCCCCGACCGTCAGCCCCGGGGTGGAGCGCTCGACGATAAAGGCGGTGTGCTGCTCCCCGTCCACCTTGGCGTAGGTGATGAAGAGATCGGCGAAGGCGGCGTTGGTGATGAACTGCTTGGCGCCCGTCAGCAGGTAGGCGCTGCCGTCGGGCGTGCGCGTCGCGGAGGTGCGGTTGGCCATCGCGTCCGACCCCGCCGTCGGCTCGGTGAGGGCGTACGCGCCGATGAGGTCGCCGTGGGCCAACCGCGGCAGGTAGCGGCGCTTCTGCTCATCGGTGCCGAAGAAGACGATCGGCAGGGTCCCGATGCCGATGTGCGCGCCCACGGAGACGGCGAACGAGGCGGCGGGCCCCAGGCGCTCGGTGACGACCAGCGAGGTGATCTTGTCCAGTCCCAGGCCGCCGTAGGCCTCCGGGATCTCCGCGCCCAGGACGCCCAGGTCCCCCAACCGGCGGATCAGGCGCCGCGTCAGATCCCAGTCCTTGCCCTCCAGGGTCTTGGTGTGCGGCAGGACCTCGCGCTCCAGGAACTCCTGCATCGTCCGCGCCGCCAGGCGCTGCTCCTCGGTCAGCCGTTCCGGCGTGAAGATGTCGGCGGGGGCCGCCTCCTCCAGAAGGAAGCCTCCCCCGCGCGTGGCGGCTGCGCTCCCCTTCGCGCTCATCGATCCGTCCCTCCGCTTTAAGGCCGCTCGAAGACCCCGGCCGCGCCCATCCCCCCGCCGACGCACATCGTCACCAGGCCGTAGCGCACGCCGCGGCGCTGCATCTCGTAGAGCAGCGTGGCGGTCATGCGCGCCCCGGTGGCGCCCAGGGGATGCCCGATGGCGATGGCCCCGCCGTTGATGTTCAGGCGCCCCTCATCCAGTTCGAG
>JACQGZ010000170.1 GCA_016199305.1 Armatimonadota bacterium
ACCCCGGCCCTCTCAGACGTGATGAACGATGCGGGTGGCCCCGCTCATTTCATAGAGCCAGGAGATCGCAGGGAGAGATGGGGAGGCCTACAGGTTGCGGTCGGCCCAGCGGAAGGCGCGCCAGCCCATGGTCAGGCCGGCGAGGAGGACCACCGCCCATCCCAGCCACGCCAGCCCCGCCCGGCGCCGCCGGGGCGCCGGCAGCCCGAAGGCGGTCCGGCGGGGATCTGCGCGTGGCGCGATCGCGGTGGCCACGCCGGTATTGTGCCCGCAAGCGGCGTTCCTCAGTCGTTGCCCGCGGGGCGAGCCTCCTCCGGAGCGGCGGGCCGGCGGTAGCCGACACGGTCTTCGCCGACGGTTTCCTCCTCCGCATGCCGCTGGGCGATCAGCAGGTCCAGGTGGCCGAGCACCTCGGAGAGGGCCAGGACCAGATTGAGCAGGTCGGCGCCGGGGAAGAGCGATCCGGCCAGGTCGAAGGCGGTGCGGGGCGCCTCGGTGAGCAGGGCCGCCACCTCCTCCTGCCGCCGGGCGTGCTGGGCGAGCATCGCCTCAATCCTGGGGCCGGCCGGACCGAAGGGGGGGCCGTGGCCGGGGTAGACGTCCGCAGGGTTGAGGGCCGCCAGGCGGCGCAGCGAGGCGAGGAGCAGCGGTAGGGTTGGGGTGCGCCTGCCGTCTGGCCCGAACTCCAGGAACGGGTTGGGGCTGACCTCCTCCAGCAGCACGTCTCCGGCGATGAGCGTGCCGCCGTGGCGCAGGCAGATGTGCCCGGCGGAGTGGCCGGGGGTGTGGAGCACCTCCCACTCGACCCCCCCAGCCTCGATCCGCGCGCCGTCGGCCAACGGCTGGAACGAAGGAAGGGGATCGGCCAGCCGCCGGATGGACCGGAACGCCTCCACGACCGTGGGGATGACGCCCTCAGGGACGGCGTGGCGCCTGAGAAAGACCAGCAGCAGGTCGGCCAGCGTGGCGGAGAGGATGAACTTCGGCGCATCGTCCGGATGGGCAAAGATCTCTGCCCCGCTCTCCGCGGCCAGCGCCGCCGCCTGCCCGAAGTGATCGAGGTGGCCGTGGGTCAGAAGGATGCGGCGCAGGGAGGACAGCGGCACCCCGGCACCCGCGAAGCCGCGTCGCAGGGCCGCGCGCGCCTCGCCGGTCTTGGGGCCGGTGTCGATCAAGGTCACCGGCGCATCCGGCAGCAGATAGCCGTTCACCGCCCCGACCGGAAAGGGCGTGGGGATGGCGATCGGTACGATGCGCGCGGTCACGGGCGGGCGGCGGGCACGGGGAGGGTCTTCTGCGGGAGCAGGAAGGTCCCCTCGCCCCGCCCAACTTCCCCGTCACATGGTTCTCACCCAGGCGCCTCCCGCAACCGTCGAGAGCGTCCCCGCCGTCTTCTTTGCCCGGGCGGCACGCCATCCGCATCGGGTCGCGCTCCGGCGCAAACATCTCGGGCTCTGGCAGCCGGTCACGTGGGGGGTGTACGCCGAGGCCGCGCGCCTGGTGGCCCACGGACTGCTGGCCCTCGGCGTCGAGCCGGGTGAGCGCGTCGGCCTGGTGGGGGAGAACCGTCCGGAGTGGCTCTTCGCCGACGTCGGCATTCAGTCCATCGGCGGATGGACGACCGGCATCTATACGACCAGCAGCCCCGAGCAGATCGCCTACATCCTCGGGCACGCCGGCTGCCGGCTCTTCATGGTGGAGGGGGAGGAGCAACTCGACAAGGCTTTGGAGATCCGCGGCCGCGTTCCGGCGCTGGAGCGCATTATCGTCATGGATCCGGAAGGGCTGCGCACCTTCCGCGACCCTCAGGTGCTGTCGTGGGAGGAGTTCCTGAACCTGGGGCGGGCGCACCGGGCGGCGCACCCCGACGCGCTGGAGGATCGTCTGGCGCGGATCCGTCCCGACGACGTGGCCGTACTGATCTACACTTCCGGGACCACCGGGCCGCCCAAGGGCGCCATGCTCACCCACCGCAACATCCTCTGGACCACGGATGCGCTTCATGCCGTCATCGGCTACCGGTCCGACGACGAAGGCCTCTCCTACCTGCCGCTGTCCCACATCGCCGAGCGACTGATCTCCGTCTTCCTGCCGGCGCGGTTCGGACACACGGTGAACTTCGTGGAGAACGTGGACACCGTTCTGGACAACCTCCGCGAGGTGGCCCCGACGCTGGTCTTCGCGGTCCCGCGCATCTGGGAGAAGCTGTACTCCGGCATCGAATTGCACATGCGGGAGGTGGATCCGCTCAAACGGCTGGCCTATCGCGCCGCCGTGGCGGTCGGCCGGCGGGCCGCGCCCTTCCGCTGGCGGAGCCGCCCGCTGCCCCCGGGCCTCGGGCTGCTGTACGGGCTGTGCGATTTGCTGGTGCTGAAGCCGCTGCGCCGCCGGTTCGGGCTGCACCGCCTCAGGCACTCCTGCCTCTCCGGGGCCGCGCCGGTCGCGCCCGACATCCTGGCCTACTTCTGGTCGATCGGTGTGCCCGTCGCCCAGGTCTATGGGCAGACGGAGGGGAGCGGCCCCACGTCGATGCACCGCGACGACGACATCAGGCTGGAAACGGTGGGGAAGCCACTGCCCGGGGTGGAGGTGCGGCTGGCCGAGGACGGCGAGATCCTGGTGCGCGGGGGGAACGTCTTTGCCGGCTACTTCAAGGATCCCGACGCCACCGCCGCGACGCTGCGGGACGGCTGGCTGCATTCGGGCGACGTGGGGGTCTTCGATCCCGACGGCCACCTCCGCATCACCGATCGGAAGAAGGATCTCTTCATCACCGCCGGCGGAAAGAACATTGCCCCCCAGTACATCGAGAACAAACTGAAGTTCTCACCGTACATCAACGACGCCGTGGTGGTCGGGGACGGGCGGCGCTACCTGGTGGCGCTCGTGGTCATCGATGAGGAGAACGTGACGAAGTGGGCGCAGGACCGCCGGCTGCCCTTCACCACGTACGCCGACCTCTCCCAGCACCAGGAGGTGCGCGACCTGATCTGGCGGGAGGTGGAGGCGATCAACAAGACCCTGTCGGGGCCGGAGCAGGTGAAGAAGTTGGCCATCCTGCCCAAACGTCTGTACGCCGAGGACGGCGAGGTCACCCCGACGATGAAGGTCAAGCGCAAGGCGATGATGGAGAAGTACCGCGACCTCGTCGAGACCCTCTACGCGCAGGGGTAGGCCGGCCTAGGACCAGCGCCGGCGCAACTTGTACCGCCGGTAGCCTTTCACCGTGGGCTCCCGGCTGACGCCCAGGTAGAGTTCCTGCACGTGCGGGTTCTCCTTCAGCCGGGCCGCCGAGCCCTCCAGCACGATCCGCCCGCCCTCCAGCACATAGCCCCGGTCGGCCAGCTCCAGGGCCATGCGGGCATTCTGCTCCACCAGCAGGATGGCCGTGCCGGAGGCATGAATGTCGCGGATGACCCCGAAGATCTCGCGCACGATCAGCGGCGCCAGTCCCAGGGAGGGCTCGTCCAGCATCAGCAGCCGGGGACGCATCAGCAGCGCCCGTCCGATCGCCAGCATCTGCTGCTCCCCGCCCGAGAGGGTCCCCGCCTGCTGCCGGGTCCGCTCGCGCAGGACCGGGAAGAGGGCCTGCACTCGATCGAGATCCCGGCGCACCTCGCCGTCGCGGCGGGTATAGGCGCCGAGGGCCAGGTTCTCCGTGACGGTCAGTTCCGGGAAGATGCCCCGCCCCTCCGGGATGTAGGCCACGCCCAGGCGGGCGACGTCTTCGGGATCCCACCCGTTGACGCGCCGCCCCATCACCGCCACCGCCCCCTTCTCCGGCTGGTCGGGGATGTACCCCATGACCGTGCGCAGCAGCGTCGTCTTCCCGGCGCCGTTGCTGCCCAGGACCGCGACGATCTGTCCCTCTCCGACGGTCAGCGAGACGCCGTGCAGCACGGTGAGCCGCCCGTAGTAGGCGGTCTCCACGTTGGAGACCTGCAGGAGGGGAGCGTTCATCACGCCGGCAGGGCTTCCCCGAGG
>JACQGZ010000171.1 GCA_016199305.1 Armatimonadota bacterium
CCCTTCGGGGCGCACATCCACTTGTGGCAGTTTGCCGCGTAGAAGTCCGCGCCGAGGGCGTCCAGGGCGAACGGGATCTGCCCGGCCGCGTGCGCCCCATCGATCACCGTGATGATCCCCGCCTCTCGGGCCCGGCGGACCAGCTCGGCGACGGGCAGGATCACCGCGGTGGGGGAGGTGAGGTGGCTGAAGAACAGCACGCGCGTGCGCGGCGTGACCTGCGCCCACAGCGCCTCCACGATCTGCTCGCGCGCGCCGACAGACACCGGCAGGGGGGCCTGGATGAACCGCGCGCCGCGCCGCTCGCAGACGAACCGCCAGATCTTCTCGGCGGCCCCGTACTCCTGATCGGTGCTCACCACTTCATCGCCGGGCTCCAGCGGGAGGGAGCGCGCCACGATATTCACGCCCGTCGTGGCGTTGGGGACATAGACGAGGTCGTCCGGATCGGCGCCCACGAAGCCCGCCAGGGCGGTGCGCGCTTCCCGCATCAGGTCGGGGAAGCGGCGGCCGAGAAACTCCACCGGCTGGGCCTCCAGTTCGCGCTGCCACCCCTGGTAGGCCTCAAAGACTGGCCGCGGGCAGGCGCCGAAGGAGCCGTGGTTGAGAAAGATGACGTCCGGGCGCAGGAGGAAGAGGGCCCGGAGCGGGCTTACAGACACGCGGCGATCGCGTCCCGCAGGATCTCGACGGTTCGATCCACCTGCGCCTCGGTGACGACGAGCGGTGGGGCCAGGCAGATGACGTCACCGATGGGGTGCTCTCCGCGCTGACCGGCGCGGATGCGGGTGATCAGGCCGCGGGCCCGCGCCTCCGCCAGAACCCTGGCGCCCAGCCCGAGGGCGGGGGCCTTCGTCTGCCGGTCCTCCACGAGTTCCACGCCGCACATCAGCCCCAGCCCGCGTACGTCACCGACGACCGGGAGGTCCCGCAGCGTCTCCAGGCCGTCGAGCAGCCGGCGGCCCATCGCCTCGGCCCGCTCCACCAAGTCTTCATCTTCCAGGATGTCCAGGTTACGCAAAGCCACCGCGCAGCAGGTGGGGTGCGCCGAGTAGGTGGCGGCGTGCATGAAGCGCTCGGGCGGCGGGGCCTCCAGGATCGCCCGGTGGATCTCGCCCGACACCATGACCCCGCCGAGGGGCAGGGAGGCGCTGGTGACGCCTTTCGCAAAGGTGACGATGTCGGGATGGACGCCCCAGTGGTCGAGGGCGAACCACCGCCCGGTGCGGCCGAACCCGGTGATGATCTCGTCGGCGATGAAGAGCACCTGGTGCCGGTCGCAGATCTCCCGGATGCGGGGGAAGTAGTCGGCATGGGGCGGGATGACGCCGCCGGCGCCGATCACCGGCTCGGCGATGAAGGCGGCCACGGTGGCGGGCTCCTCGGCCGCCAGCGCCTCCTCCAGCGCCTCCGCCATCGTCCCGGGCGACCGGTACGGATACGAGGGAGGGATGTGCACGAACCCGGGCACCACGGGGGCGAACATGGTGTGGAAGATTGGGATCCCCGTGGCCGACATCGCCGCCAGCGTCACCCCATGGTACCCGTGGTGGCGGGAGATGATCTTCACCTTCTGCGGCTGCCCCTGCCGTTTCCAGTAGTAGCGGGCGATCTTGAAGGCGGTCTCGTTGGACTCGGCCCCACCGGTGGTGAAGTAGACGCCGGAAAGGTTGGGATAGGCCAGCGCGAGCAGCCGCTTGGCCAACCGGATCGCCGGTTCGTTGGAGAAGCCGACGTAGGCGGAGGCATAGGCGAGGCGCCGCATCTGGGACGCCGCCGCGTCCGCCAGTTCGGTGCGCCCGTGGCCGGCGTTGACGTTCCACAGCGAGGCGAGGCCGTCGATGTACTCCCGCCCCTCCGCGTCCCGCAGGGTCGCGCCGCGCCCTTCCACCAGGACCAGGGGCGCCGCGTGGTCGACGGCGGTGTGCAGCGGGTGGATCAGATGGGCCTGATCGGCGGCGATGAGCGCCGCCGGCGCCGTGCGGGTATCCATGAGGTTCTCGCTCCTCTCCGAGACAGTCCTGGAGAAACTCATACGCGGCAGATGAGGAAAGCCCTCCGCAACACGGTGCGCCCGTGCCGATTCTGGGGATGTGGGGGAGAGAAATGTGCGATTCCGCGACGGCGGGCTGACGCTCATCGAGGTCGTCGTCGTCCTGACCCTCCTGGGTGTAGCCCTGGGGGCGATCTTCGGGACGGTGCGCCTGACCTTCGAGGGCATGGCCATGACCGAGCGGCAACTGGAGTCGCAGCAGAGCCTCCGGGTGGCCGTCGACCGGATGATCGAGGAACTGCGCTGGGGGGAGGAGGTGCTGGCCGATCCGCTCTGCGGCGGCCTGTGCGGCGACAGCGTCACGGTGCGCATCGCGCCCCACAACCCCCGCCGTCCGGGGCAGGCCTACGTCGTCACCTTCCGGCGGGATGCGGCCCAGCGCGAACTGGAGCGCCGGCTCGGCGCCGCGGTGAACAACCTGGCAGGAACGATCGAGCGCCTGGATTTCCGCTACTTCGACGCGGCCGGCGCCCCCGCGGGGCAGCCGGCCGCGGTGGTGCGGATCGAGGTCTCGGTCACGGCCGCCGCCTCCGGCGGCCGGGCCGTGCGCACGATGGGCACCGCCGTCTTTCTGCGCAATCATCCGCGCGTCTCTCCGCCCCCGCCATAGTCCATCGCGCCTCTCCGCGTCGCCCGCGCGCTGGACCTGGGGCCGTGATCTCCCCGTCCCATCTCCCGAGTTGACACGTCCGTTACATTGGTGCGGGAACCTGAGGCCAACTCTGACGACCTCGACAAAGGGGGAATGAGCGTGCGCGCACTGATGATCGCGATCCTGGTGTCCGGCATGGCTCTGGTCGCACTGCCCCAGGCGGTGCTGGGCCAGGACGCCGTGGCCGCGGCGCGGACCCAGCTGACCACCGCCATCTTCCACTCGGGGGAACTGGCCCAGCGGGGCACGGCCGTCTCCGGCGCCCTGTTGCACGTGCAGCACGTGATCAATTGCCTGGAGGGGACCCAAGGACCGGACTTCAGGGCGGCTGTGGGCCATGTCTGTCAGGGGCAGGGAAACGGGATCATTCCGGACCTAAAAGCAGCCAGCGCGTCCGGGGCTAAAGGTGCTGACGCAGCGCTGAAGTTTGCCAATGTTGCTTTGAACTTGTCGCTTCAGGCGGTCAAGATGACGGACGTGAACGAGGCGCAGCCCTGGGCGCTGGTCGTCTCGCGCCAGCTCACCTCCGCCCGCGACGCGCTGGGACGGTAGCCGGGGTCGCTCTGTCGCGCGTATAATCAGGCCGGGACGCCGCTGTAGCTCAACCCGGCAGAGCACCGCACTTGTAATGCGGGGGTTGTCGGTTCGACTCCGACCAGCGGCTCCAGA
>JACQGZ010000163.1 GCA_016199305.1 Armatimonadota bacterium
CTGTTGCTCATGCACTTCTGGCACATCCCCTGGCCGGCGTGGGACGTGTTCCGCATCTGTCCGCAGCGCGCAGAGTTGCTGGACGGGTTGCTGGGCAACGACCTGCTGGCGTTTCAGCATCCCCGTCATGTGGTGCACTTTCTGGAGTGCGCGGCGCGCGAACTTGGGGCGCATGTCGATCGCGACGAAGGCGTCGTGGACTACGAGGGGCGGCTGATCCACGTGGAGGCGTTTCCCATCAGCGTGGACTTCGCCGCCCTGGACCGCACGGCGCGATCCCGGGCCTGCGAGCGGTGGATGGCCCGGCTGGAGCGGCGCTACAACCTGGCCGGTCGGTTCGTGGCCGTGGGGGTGGACCGCCTCGACTACACCAAGGGCATTCCGGAGCGCCTCCGCGCCCTGGATCTCTTCTTCCGGCGGTTTCCGCGGTACCGGGGTCGGCTGGTGTTCATCCAAAAATGCGCTCCAAGCCGCACGCAGATCAAGGCCTACCGCGATCTGCAGGACCGCGTGGAGGAGGGGATCCTGCGTCTCAATGCCGCCTACGGAACCGGAGACTGGCAGCCGGTGATCTACATGCCGCGGCCGCGGCCGCTGGCGGGTATGGCCGCGCTGTACCGCGCTGCCGACTTGTGCGTGGTCAGCTCATTGCAAGACGGGATGAATCTGGTGGCCAAGGAGTTTGTGGCCTGCCAGGTGGAGCCGCGCGGCGTGCTGGTGCTGAGCGAACTCGCCGGCGCGCGCGATGAGCTGCCTTGGGCGATTCCGATCAATCCCTATGACGCGGAGAGCGTTGCCGACGCGTTGGTGCAGGCCATTGAGATGCCGGCGGAGGAACGGCTGACGCGCATGACTCACCTGCGGGCGTATGTGAGCGAGCACAACATCTATGCCTGGATGGAGCAGCACCTGCGCGCCGCCTTGCACCTTCTGGCGGCGCGGGCCGCCAGCCCGTGGCTGCTGGACCATACCGCGCAGATCCGCACCGAGCTGGGGGAGCGACCGCGGGCGATTCTGCTGGACTTCGACGGCACGCTGGCGCCGATCGTGGCCTCCCCGGAACTGGCGGCGCTGCCGGAGGAGGTCAAATCCACGCTGGCGCACCTGGCGCGCATATCACGCACGCTGGTGGCTGTGATCAGCGGGCGGTCGCTGCACGACATCCGGCAGCGCGTGGGCGTGGAGGGTCTGGTCTACGCGGGCAATCACGGGTTGGAGATCGACATCCGGGGATCGGTCTGGACGCTGCCCGAGGCCGAGCCCGCGCGTGAATTGATCACCGAAGCGTGCCGGCGGTTGCGGCGCCGGCTCCACAGCATCCCCGGCGTGGTGATCGAGCACAAAGGGCTCACCGCCAGCATCCATTACCGGCAGACGCCGCATCCGCGCGTGGAAGCGGTGCGCGTGGCCGTGCTGGAGGAAGCCGACCGGCTGGCCACGTCGATTGTGGTGCGACAGGGCAAGCAGGTGCTGGAACTCCGGCCGCAGGTCGCCTGGGACAAGGGCGCGGCGGCGCGGTGGATGCTGACGCGGGTTTTCGGTGAAAGGTGGCCGTCGCGGGTCGGCGTGATCTATATCGGCGATGACCGCACCGACGAGGACGCGTTCATGGCGCTGCGAGAGGACGCGGTCACGATCAAGGTCGGCGCGGGCAGTTATCCCACCGCGGCCCGCTACATTGCGGAGCACGTAGACGAGGTCGGACGGTTCCTGCAGATACTCGCGAGGGAGGCAGCCAGACAAGTGACCAGTGATCCGTGACCCGTGACCAAAGACCACAGGCAGTTGATCACGGGTCACTGGTCACGGGTCACTTCAGCAGGGCTACCATCAGGGTCAGGTGCTCGGCCAGGTCGCGCGTGATGAGGAAGTTCTCCCGCACGTACTCGCGCGCGTTTTCGCCCATCTGCTTGGCCACCTGCAGGTTGTTCAGCAAGTGTCGGATGCGGAACGCGCAGCCTTCCACCGAGTTCACGGTATAGCCGGTCACCCCATAAATGATTTGCACCGTGATTCCGCCGGCAAACCCGCCGATCACCGGCTTGCCCTTCCACATGCCCTCGGCCACCGTGAGGCCGAAGCCTTCGCGCGTGGACTTCTGGATGATGATGCTGGCCGCGCGCTGCAGGGCGTTGATCTCATGGTGGGCCGTGGGCGGCAGGACCAGGACGTGGATGTCAGGGTCGCTCCCGGCGGCGTCCATTACCTCTGCCAGGACCTGCGCTCCCTCCGGATCATCATCCGCCGTCCCTCCGACCAGCACCAGCCGGCAGTCGTCGTGCCGTTTCACAATGCGGTACGCGTTGATCACGCCCAGCGGATCTTTGAATCGGTCGAAGCGGGAGACCTGCAGGAGGATGGGTTTGTCTCGCGGCACGCCCACGCGGTCCAGCACCGCCGCGATCTCATCCTCCGTCAACTCGCGATTCTTCTCCGACAATGGGTCGATGCTGGGGTAGATGAGGTACTGCGGAATTGGCAGGCGCTGCGCAAATTTCGGCAGCGAGAAGATCGCGCCATCGTACTTCGTGACGAACTGCCGCAGGAACGTCCAGGCCCGTCGCTGCGGCCGTGAGACATCGATGTGACACCGCCACACCCAGTCTCCCTGTCGCGGGGCATACTCGATCAGCGCCACCGGTTGCGGGTCGTGGATGATGACCACATTGGCAGCGAGGTCCAGCCGGGAGGCGTTGTCGCGGTTGGAGTCCAGGTAGGTCTGCAGCATCTCGTCGGTAAACGCCTGTTCCTGTCCCTGCAGCGCGTTGTGGAAGCTCTTGGTGACGCGAAAGAACTCTTCAGTGCCGGAGATCACCTCCCACCGCGTGGCGATCCCCAGTTCTTCGAAGAGCGGCACGTAGCGGTGCAGCATCTCCGCGACCCCGCCGCCGAGCCGCGTGGAGTTTACGTGGAGCAGGGAGCGCCCGCGCACCCGGTCCGCTAAGCGGCGGAGCAGATCGATGGTGCCCGGCGGCACCACCTCGCGATAGGCATCCAGACGCGCGGCCAGCTCACTCATGGCAGGGCGTGTCCCTCCAGGACCTCCGTGCACAGCGCTACCAACTGCGCACGCATGCCGTCCAGGGTGCTCACGTAGGGATTGAGGCGGCGCATGCGTGTGGCCAGCGCGATCAGCTCCAGTTCATGCTCGACCCACGCCGCCGGATCCGCGTCTGGACGACGTCGCCGGCGCGTCGGCTCAAAGAAGTGGTAGTAGATCGCGCTGAGATCCACCCGCGCCAGGGCGTCGCGAAACTCCCGCAGGGTGCGCACCGCGATGCCCGTGGGGATTTCGATCAGCTTCGACCGCATGAAGTGAAAGGGCTCGCCATACACGATGCGAGGCACGGTCTGCAATGACGACAGGTGGTCATCCACAATCGTGACCAGCTCGGCCCGCAGCTGCTCTACGTCGCTGTAATCGAATGGATCGACCACGGCCAGCCGCTCGCCCAGCACACGGTCGCGTAGCTGAATGGCGGCCCAGGTGGCGAAGTCGTTGGGGTAGGGCGCCTGCAGATACCGGCTGCGCAGAAACGAGCTGTGGGTGTGGAAGTAGATAGAATCCTGCGGCACTTCCTCGATGCCCACGAGTAGATCCCGCTCATCCCACGCCGTACGCCCGAGCATCTCCTTGAGCTCCAGGCAGCCGATGAATTCAAAGAGACGTGCGGCGATCCTCATGGCCTCGGCACCTGCGGGCCTGCGGTAGCAAGTGCGGCGCCTCGCTCAAGTATAGCCGCCTGTGCAGAGTCCGAACTGTCTGCATCTCCTCCTGTGCCTGCGGTGATCGCGTCACGAGGGCTGGAGGCACGGCATCAAGACCTTCCCGGCCCTCGCCAATTTCGCCGATCGGGCGGATTAGGGGGAGGGTCGTCGTCCACGTGGAAGCGACCTCTGAGACCGGCTTCGAGAGGTCGTGGCTCCGCAATGCGGTGGAGAGCCCCTCGATGAGGCGGATGTGGAACGCTCATAGCGGACACCTGCGCTGGGATCAAGCATTTCCTCTAATTTAGCAGGGCATAACAGCGCTCCACGGCACCGATACTTGCTCTGATAGAACCGGGCTCCGAAGTGGTTCAGTTCATCTACAGATGTGCCACCCCAGCGTGGAGGAAGTCCTCCAGCCCCCCGTCGACCTATCCCTCCTTCACTTCCTCCCATGCCCGAGTTACCGGTGACCAGCGTCCCGTCGCTCGCCCTCCCAGCACCGCGTCGAAGCATGCCGCCGCTACTCGGTACCCTTCCGCTAGATTCGGGTATTGGAGTTTACGATGACATGCAAGAGCTACGGCGAAGTGCCCCAGATAACATACAAGGGTGGGATCTTCCGGGTATCAGGGGGCACAGGCTCAATGCCACTGTGAGACTTTGGAGGCTCTCGGTCATCACCGGGCTTGTCATTCTGATTCTCCTCTGGCCCGCCCCCGCGGCCGCCGGCGTGACGACATCTCCACTCCCGGCCGATCTGGCGCAGGTCGTGGAGGCCGTCCGTCGCGGGCAGTGCCTGCCGCATCTCTCGACACTGCGGTCGTTGAGTGCCCGACCGGGCCCGGTAGGCGCGCGCGCCGGCTATCTCCTCGGTCATTGCCTGATGCGGGCCGGGCGGACCAATGAGGCAGCAGCGACCTTCGATGCCGTGGGGGAGCGGTATCCTCCGCTGGGTCTCTATGCGGGTTTCTACGCTGCGGAGCTGATGCTGCGCTACGGGGCCGCCGGGGAGGCCGCCGATCGACTGGCCCGTCTCCTGGCGCAGTCGCCATCACGTCCCCTCGCTCGCCGGGCCCGGCTTGCCCGTGCGGAGGCGCTGGTGAAGACGGGCCATCCTGCGGAAGCGGAGACTCTGTTGCGTGACCTCCTTGAGGCTGCGCATGACGATGACACTGAGGCGCGGATCTGGTGGCTGCGAGGGGTGGCCGCCCAGCAAATGAGGGCACGCGCGCGGGCCACATTAGCGTACGCGATGGCCTGGTGGGGGATCCCGGACAATCGCTACGCGGAAGAGGCGGTCCGGCGGCTCCGGGATCTGTCCGGCAGCGGCCTGCCCGACCCGCCGGCCGAAGCCCGGCTGGCGCGGGCGAAGCGATTGCTGGCCCGCGGCAAAGCCCGTGAGGCGGAAGGTGAACTGGTCAGACTCATCCATGCCGGGCCGCCCGGCGGAGTCGCTGCGGAGGCATGGTATCATCTGGGATTCATCCGCTGGCGGTCGGCTGGGGCGGCGGACGCTTTCCTTCGGGCTGCGCGTCACCCCGCCTGGTCGGCGCGCGCGCTGTATTGGGCGGGACGGGCCCACGCCTCCGCCGGCCACTCCCAGAAAGCCCGGGCTGCCTGGTTGCAGGTGACCCGTCAGCATGCCTCGAGCGTGTGGGCCCCTCGATCGCTCTTGAGGCTCGCCCGGGCGGCCGAAGCCCAACGCGAGTGGCGGGAAGCCGACGCCACGCTCCTGCGTCTGGCCACCCGATACCCGGAGTCGTCATCGGCCGACGAGGCGCGATGGCGCCGGGGGTGGCTCCGATACCGAATGGGGCAATTTGCGGAGGCGGAGCAGCTCTTCGCCAGCGGGGCGCGTGAATTTCCTTTCTCATCGCATGCGGCGGCAAACCTGTACTGGGCCGCCAGGGCGCGAGAGCGGCAGGGGACGCGCGCCGGCACGCAGGGGGCTGGTGCGCTCTTCGAGCAGACCGCCGGACGCTATCCGTTCTCCTACTACGGCCAGCGCGCCCTGATGCGGTTAGGGTGGGGACCGCCGCCGTGGCCGCAGCCGCCTCCCGTCCGTGCGCTGCCGGAGGATCGATTCGCCGCCGCGCACGAGGAGCTGGCCGTTCTCGGATTCGACCGGGAGGCCGCCGATGAAGCCGAGGCCCTGCTCCAACCGGCACGAGACATTGAGACTGTTCGCTTCGCGGCGTTCCATCGAGCCCGCGCCGGAGATCTCCACGCCTCGATGACGATCGCCGACGAGACGGTCGGTCCGGCTCTGTGGGGCGGAGCCTCTGCAGACAGAGGGTTGTGGGCACTGGCCTATCCTCGGGCGTACTGGGAGCAGATCAGCGCGGCGGCGCGCGGTGCCGGCGTGGATCCGTACCTGGTGCTCGCCGTCATCCGCGAAGAGAGCCGGTTCGATCCCCAGGCGGTCTCCTTCGCGGGCGCCGTCGGCCTGATGCAATTGCTGCCCCAGACGGCGAAGACATCACCACAGCAGCTGTTCGATGCGGAGGTGAACATCCGCTCCGGGGCCGCCTATCTTGGCCGGCTCTTCAGGATATTCGACGGCGACGTGACACTGGCGCTGGCCGCGTACAATGCCGGGCCTGCGGCCGCACGGCGCTTTGCCCGCCTTCCCCGCGCCGATGCCGAGGCTTTCGTCGAGAGCATCCCGTTCGCCGAGAGCCGCGCCTACGTGAAGAGGGTATTGGAATCCTACATCCTTTACCGCTGGCTTTACCCCTGAGGCTCCTCCTGACTCAGCTCTCATGAGGGCGCCGCGGAGACGGGACCGATCCGGTGCGTGACTTCCGGACTGCCGCGGCCATCGCCACGACCGTCCTGCTTTGGGCTTCAGTCTTCGCGGCCAACCGGGCGGTGCTGGGGCATTCACTCCTGGCCATCTTGTTGTGCTCCGCTTTCTCATCGCCTTGGTGGTGCTGGCGCTGACGGCACTGATCCGGCCGCTGCGCAGGCCCCCTGGTGGGCACCACCTTTTCGGCTGCTAGCGTGGTCGCGCAAGCGCAGGCACGATGGCAATGAAGAGGATATCTCCGGTCTCGTCCTGCCGGTAATAGACCAACCAACGTCTCTCGAGAACGAAGTAACGCAGCCCCGCGAAGCGGCCGCGCTGCCGTCTGGGATACATGCCGGGGAATTGAATAATGAGCTCCAGAAGGTCGAAGAGAGCGTGCCGCTGCGCGGGTGTCAGCGACGCCAGAGCGAGGATCGCTTCGTTCGTCCAGCGAACGCGGTTCACCGACGCCGCGTTTTCCGCGTGCCTCGTAGGACCTGCTGATGAGTCTGGATTCGACCTGCCCGTTCATCCGCGAGCGCGCGCTCCAGCGAACCCCGAACCCGAGGCTGCTGTTCCAGCCAGTCCAGGTACCCTTCAAACCCTTCCTGTTCGGCCATCCGCTGCAGGGCTTCACGCACGACGAAGCTTTTGTTGCCCGCCCTGGGTACGGCGAGAGACTCCAGGAGCCTCGCGGTCTGTTCATCGATGGTCACCTGAACCTTTTTCACGTCTGTGATCCCTCCCTATCCATCTCTATCCATACCCTACCATACTTAGGACTACTCTAGCGCACACCGCCTCCACCGGGTGGGCCGCACGGGCGCGGGACGCCCGGAAGGGGCGACCGGCAGCCGCGGAGAGCTGAGAAGCGTGCTGTCGCTACCGAGTCCTGACGCGCTTGGCGGTTTTCTTCGCAGCTGGCCGGCGGATCCGGCCGATCGGCCTGCCCAACAGAGGGGCGGCCGTCACTTGGACGAGGCGCGGGCGCCCGGGCTGGCGCGTCCAGCGCTCGGCGAATCGCTCGATGGCATGGCGGTTCCAGATGGGACCGGCGGCGAGGCTGGCCAGGGGCTTGGGAAAACTCCCCGTCTGGGCTAGCTGGTGGGCGCGCTGGCGGGTGACCCCCAGGATCTCGGCTACCTCGCTGATCCCGGCAAAGGTCGGCAGGGTCGGTTCCTTCAGCCGACGCGCCTGCTCGTCGATCGTCTCGACTTCCACACGGACGATGTCAGGCGTGCCAGGGAAGCCCACAGTGCGGAACGCACTCCGAACGAGCTCCCAGGCGGCGCCGATCGCGTCGGTCGGTCCGGCGGTGACGACGTTGAGGCGGACGCTGAGGGTCCGGCGGCCGGGGCTGGCAACGGCGGCGTGGTCGCTGAGGGCCTTGACCAGGTCGGCGGTCAGCTCATACAGCCGCGTCTCGCTGTGTACCGTATGGGGGGTGTCCAGCTCAACGCTCCATTCTCGCATCACTTCGCCCCCTTCTTCGCAGGCGGCCAGACGAGCCCAGCCCGCTTCATCTGCGATAGGAAGTTCCGCACCGCGCGCTGGTCCGAGGGTGTGCTGTGCCAGGTGACCGGCGCCTTCGTCTTGTCGGGGGAGAAGGACATCACGCCAAGCCTTGATGGGCTCCCTGCGGAACCCCTGTGCGAGCGCGGCCTCCTCGATGTCTCTGTAATCCATTCTCCCCGGCCTTCCTTGACTGTGTCAAGTGTAGCAGCGGCCCCAGCACCGACCGCTTCACCCCTTCAAATCGACCGAACCTCGTCGGGTTTTCCTTGCGGGCGTGGCTCTCTAAGTTAGAGCAGGAGGGGAATGGCATGAGTGCCTCCACGGCTGCTTTGGCGGGACGGGTCGGTTGCGGTGGGTGGCCGCCTTCGTGGGGACGATGGTCTTGAGGCGACGGTACTGGCGGGCCGGGCAGGATCTGAGAGGTGCACGCCTTCGCGCTCGGCCAGGAGCTCGGTGAGGTGCAGGAAGTACGAACGTCTAGAGTCCCGGGATGCCCGTGACGTGACGCTGCTCTGCCGGCGGTATGGGGAGATGAACCAGATGCTGGGTCTCCTGGAGGCTGGAGAGGTTTCGACGGAGATGGAAGCTCGCGGCTTGCTCCTTGCGCGTGCTCCGGGAGGCAGCCTAGCCCGCGAGAATGCCGCCTGAGGCGCCGTAGCGCAGACCATCAGCGCTGACGACCGCCCGGTCGCTCAGCCCACGCCCAGCACCTTCGCCGCGCGCTTCACATCGCGGGCCTTCACCCAGACAATCGCGGCGAACCGGTC
>JACQGZ010000164.1 GCA_016199305.1 Armatimonadota bacterium
AGCTGGGGCTGGTCAGTTATGATCTGCTGGCCCGAAGCGATCTGCCCCACCGCCGCCTCACCCCCCATGATGCCTTGGAGCGCGCACCTGCCTTACGCACCGACGGCCTCCGCGCCGCCTACCTGTATTACGATGCGGTGACCGACGACGTCCGCCTGACCCACGCCGTCCTGGCCACCGCCAACCGGCAAGGCGCAATTACCCTGAACTATGTGCGTGCCGTCGCCCTGACGCCCGGACCGCGCTGGCGCGTGGCGTTGCTGGACGGGCTGACGCAGAGACGCTTTGAGATCGAGACACGCCATGTGGTCAATGCGGCGGGGGTCTGGGCGGCACAAGTGGCGGCCCTGGCCGGGGCCGTGTCCTTTCGCCTCCGGCAGAGCAAGGGGGTCCACCTGGTCCTGGATCGCACCGACCTGTTGGCCGGGGCGGCGCTCGTCATCCCGGAGACGGACGACGGACGGCTGGCGTTCCTGGTGCCCTGGCGCGGCCGCCTGCTGCTGGGCACCACCGATGAACCGTACGACGGCGACCCCGCCGGGCCCCGCACCGGGCTGGCCGATGCCCGCTACCTGCTGACGCATCTCAACCGCTACCTGCGCTCGCCGGTGGGGCCGGTCGCGGTGACCGGCGGCTGGGCGGGACTCCGACCGCTGATCTCTCGGGGCGATGCGCGGCCCGCCGATCTGTCCCGGGAGCATGAAGTCGTCGAGCACGACACCGGCATGGTCTCGATCATCGGGGGTAAGCTGACCACCTACCGCAAGATGGCAGCCGACGTGGTGGACGTCCTCGTCCGCCGCGACGGATCCCACACACCGTGCAAAACGGAGAATCTGGTGCTGGCGGGAGGCGAAGACCATGCGACCCTCAGGACGCAGGTGCTGAGGACGGCTGAGGAATTCGGGCTCACCGCCTCGCAGGCAGAGCACCTCTACCAGACCTACGGCAGCGGCGCGCTCCGCCTCATCGAGCTGACAAAGGAAGAACCGGCCCTGCGCCGCCCGCTGGTCCCCGGCCTTCCCATCCTTGCGGGCGAGGTGGTCCAGGGGTGCCGGGAGGAGCAGGCGGTGGCACTGGCCGACTGGCTCATCCTCCGCAGCCGGCTGGCGTATCTCGATCGAAACCATGCCCGCGGCTGCGCGGCCGATGTCGCTGGGCTGATGGCTCACGAGCTCGGCTGGTCGGACGCGGAGCGGGCGGCGCAGGGCCGGGCTTTCGAAGAGGCCATCACCGCGGAACTAAGCTTCTTGCGCGAGCTCTAGCGCCGCGACCCCTGGCAAGGGTTGCGCGCGTAGCTCCCGGACGCGCTCCGCTTCAGGCCGCACTAGCGGCCCAGGACCCGCCGCAGGACGTCTGGCACATCGGTGACGATGGCGTCCACGCCGCTGGCGGCGAGGCGGGCCATCGCCTCCGGATCATTCACCGTCCACACCACGACGCCGTACCCGAGCCGGTGCGCCTCCTCGACCAGTTCCGGTGTGCTGAGCGCCCAGTATGGGTGCACGATCTCCGCCGCGGCCAGCCGAGCCGCGCCAAATGGATCGATCAGCCTCGCCTCATAGAGAATGCCGCAGGCCACCTCGGGCACGTGGTCTTTCATCCGACGCACAGAGAAATGATCGAAGGAGGAGACCTCACAGCGCGCCACGAGCCCCGCCTCCCGGATCACGGCCGCCACGACCGCCTCGATGCCGTCATCAAACACCGGACCCTGCTTGATCTCAATGAACAGCCCCGCCGCGCTCCCCACGGTCTCCACGGCCTCCTGCAGCGTGGGCAGGCGCTCGCCCGCAAACCGCGGATTGAACCAGCCACCCGCGTCAAGGGCTTTGAGGGCGGCGAGGGAGTGCGAGGCCACCGCCCCCCGGCCGTTGGTCGTCCTGTCTACGGTGGGATCATGAATGATGATCAGATGGCCGTCGGCGGCGCGCTGGACGTCGAGTTCGATGACATCGGCGCCCAGATCGATGGCCGCGCGGAAGGCGGCGAGCGTGTTCTCGGGGGCGGCCGCGGAGGCGCCCCGGTGGGCCGCGATGAGCGGACGAGGACGGGATGAGAGGAACCCGAGCATCAGAGGCAGACGGTCGGACTGCTGTTTGGGAAATGGCCTGGGGCGCAGTCGACAGACAAGGAATTGGCGCCCGCCTCACCGTAATCCTTGAGCACACGGGACGGCGGGCATTCTCATCCAAAGGGGGGAGTTCAATGGGAGATGACGAGGAATTCCTGCGCGGCCTCGCCGACGCAGGCCGGGTCACCCGCAGGACACTGCTGAGGTTCGGCATCGGCGCAGCCGCCGCTGCCGCTTTGTCCCCGTTCCTCGCCGGGTTGCAACGCCACCTGGCGCTCGCCGCCCAGCCTCCCACGTCGGGAAAGGCAATTTCCTTGAACGCCCTGCTCGCGGCGGCCAAGAAAGAAAAGGAGCTGAACGTGATTGCCCTGCCCCGCGACTGGGCCAACTACGGCGAGATGCTGGACACGTTCACCAAGAAGTACGGACTCAAGATCAACAGCGCGTCGCCCAACGCCAGCTCCGCCGAGGAGCTGCAAGCGATCCGGTCCCTGAAGGGTCAGAGGCGGGCTCCGGACGTGGTCGACGTCGGCCCCTCCTTCGCCATCCAGGGCGCCCAGGAGAAGCTGTTCACGCCCTACAAGCACTCGTTCTGGGACACCATCCCCGCTTCCATGAAGAACCCGGACGGCCTCTGGGTGGGGGATTACTTCGGCGTGATCGCCCTCGGCGTGAACACGGATATTCAGAAAACCGTCCCTCAGGCGATTGCGGATCTCAAGAAGCCCACCTACAAGAGCCAGGTGGCGCTCAACGGCGACCCGCGGCGGTCGGGCTCGGCATTTGCCGGAGTCTGGGCGGCGGCTTTGGCCAACGGCGGGTCGCTCGACGACATCGCGCCGGGGATCGAGTTCTTCGCCGAGTTGAAGAAGCTGGGCAACTTCATCCCGGTGGACGCCACGCCGGCGACGGTCGCCAGCGGTCAGACCCCCGTCACCTTCGACTGGGACTACCTCCAGATCGGCTACAATAAGGAGTTCAAGGGGAAGGTGACGTGGCGCGTGCAGGTGCCGAAGGACGGCGTCTTCGGCAACTTCTTCGCCCAGGCCATCAGCGCGTCAGCTCCGCACCCCTTTGCCGCGCGGCTCTGGCAGGAGTTCATCTACTCCGATGAGGGCCAGGTCATCTGGCTGAAGGGCTTTGCCCATCCAGCCCGCTTCGACGACATGGTGAAGCGCGGCGTGATTCCCCAGAATCTGCTGGCCGCGCTGCCGGCCGCGGAGCCGTATAAGACGGTCCGGTTCCCCACCGTCGACCAGACAAAGAAGGCGCAGAAGCTCGTCGCCGACCAGTGGGCATCGAAGGTGGCCGGGAAGTAGCGCGAGGGTGAGGAGACCGGCCGTCTAGAAACGGTGTCCATCACACGGCGGGCGGCGGAGACTCAGCGGGGAGGCCTGAAGCTTCGCAGGCCTCCCCAGGCCACGGC
>JACQGZ010000165.1 GCA_016199305.1 Armatimonadota bacterium
GACGAAGAGGATCACCGCCAGCGGCAGCCCCGACCGCACATAGTCGCGCAGCGTGTACCCGCCGGGGGCCATCACCAGCAGCATGATCGCGTGGCTGAACGGCGTCAGCAGCGTCATCCCGGTGGCCGCCACCAGGGCCATGACGAAGGGGACCGCCGAGGCATCCGCGGCGGCGGCGACATCCAGCGCGAGAGGGGCGAGCAGGATGGTGGTGGCGATGCTGGGGATAAAATGCCCAATCGCCACCGCGGCCAGCAGCACGGCGGCCAGCGCCCCCAGCGGGTGTCCCCCCAGCGCGGCGACCAGGGCTCCCGCCGCGACCCGCGCCGCGCCCGTGCCTTCCAGCGCCGCGGCGAGTGGAACCATCCCCCCGATCAGCACCAGACTGCGCCAGTCGATGGCGCGGTACGCCTCTTCGGTGGCGATCGCTCCCGCGGCGATGATGATCCCGGCGGCCACCGCCGCGGCCACCGCGACGTGCACCCCGGCGAGGGTGAGGGCGATCATGATCGCGGCGGCTGCCAGCGCGATCGTCCGTCGGTCCTCCCGCAGCGGCGGGCCGGGCTCCTCGTCGAAGAGGATGAAGTCCCGGTCGCTCCGCAACGTCTGCAGCGCCTTGCGCGGTCCCTGGATGAGGAGGCCGTCGCCTTCCCGCAGGGGCAGATCGGCCAGGCGGGTGCGGATGGGCCGTCCCTCGCGCCACAGCGCCAGGACGGTGAGACTGTAGCGGTCGCGGAAGCCGACTTCCCGCAGGGTCCGCCCCGCCAGCGAGGAGCGGGGCGAGAGGACCGCCTCGACGACGCCGGCCCCGGCGGCATCGAACTGGGCCGTGGACTTCTCGAGTTCGATCCCGATGCGCGCCGCCGCCTCGGCCTGCAGCAGCTCCTCCAGCCGCCCTTCGATCACCAGGCGATCGCCCGCCCGCAGCCCCAGCCGTTTGGAGGGCGAGAGCATCTGCTCGGCGCCGCGGATCACCGCCACGATGGTCAGCCCGTGGCTCCGGCCGAACTCGCTCTCCTCGATGGTCTTGCCGACGAGCGGCGAGGACGGCGGGACGCGCGCTTCAAAGAGGCGTTCGCTGAGACGGTAGACTCTGACGAGGCGGCTTCCGCCCCGCCGGATTGCCCGCAGGAACGCCTCCGACGGCCTGGCGGGCAGCAGACGCCGTCCCACCGTGGCCATCCAGACCGTGCCGACCAGGAGCATGGGCAGTCCGATCGGCAGGTAATCGAAAAAGGCGAGCGTCCCCAGGCCGCGGCGGGCCAGGATGTCGGCCACCAGCAGGTTGGAGGGCCCGGCGATCAGGGTGAGGTTTCCGCCGAAACGTCCGGCATAGGCCAGGGGCAGGAGCAGGCGGCCGGGACTGATGCGCCGGCGGTGCGCGACGGCCATCGTCACCGGCAGCAGCACGCCGACGGCGGCCAGGTTGTTCATGAACCCGGCCAGCAGCCCCGTGGTCGTCATCACGATGATCTGCAATCGGCGCTGCGATCGCCCCGCCAGGACGCGCAGCGGGCGGCTGGCCAGGGCGGCGACCCCGGTGCGCTCCAGCCCGGCGCTGACCACGAAGATGGCGGCGATCGCCACGACGGCGGGGGTGCCGAAGCCGGCAAAAGCCTGCTCCACCGTGACGAGCCCGCTGAGGGCGAGGACCAGGAGGATGCCGACCGCGATGAGATCCGGGGACCAGCGGCCGATGACCAGCGCGCCGACCCCGCCCACGAGAATGGCGAGGGTGGCGAGGGCGTCGCGTGTCAGACCCGTTCCACCGCCAGCGCCACCGCTTCCCCGCCGCCCAGGCAGATGGCCGCCACCCCGCGCCGGCCGCCGACCTCCGGGAGGGCGTGGAGGAGCGTGGCGAGGATGCGGGCGCCGCTGGCGCCGATGGGGTGGCCGAGGGCGACGGCGCCGCCGTGGATGTTCACCCGCTCGGTGCTGATGCCGAGATCGCGCATCGCTGCCAGCACGACTGAGGCGTACGCCTCGTTGATCTCAATCAGGTCGACGTCGGCCAGCGTCCAGCCGACCCGGTCCAGCAACCGCCGGATCGCCGCGGCCGGCTGCACCGTGAACCACTCCGGCGCGCCCGCCGCGCCGGCCTGCCCGACGATGCGGGCCAGCGGCCGCGTCCCCAGGCGGCGGGCCGCCTCCTCCGCCGCGACGATCACGGCCGCCGCGCCGTCGCTGATGCTGCTGCTGTTGGCGGCGGTCACCGTGCCGTCGAGCTCGAAGGCGGGGGGGAGGGAGGGGATCTTCTCGAAGTTCACGCGCCGCGGCTCCTCATCTTCCTCCACCAGCGCGGTGCCGTTGCGGGGCTGCGGGACTTCGACGGAGACCACTTCGGCGGCGAACTTCCCTTCGCTCATCGCATCCAGCGCCCGCCGGTAACTCTGGATGGCGTACGCGTCCTGCTCCTGGCGTGTGAACCGGTACTCCCGGTTGAGCAGTTCGCAGCAGCTGCCCATGTGGATCTGCTTGTAGGCATCCACCAGGCCGTCGCGCAGGATCGAATCCACAATCGCGCCGTCGCCGATCCGGTAGCCGGTCCGCGCCCGCTCCAGCAGATAGGGGGCCAGGCTCATCGACTCCATGCCCCCGGCGACGACCACCTCCGCGTCGCCGCTCTGGATGGCCTGGGCGGCCAGCATCACCGCCTTGAGGCTGGAGCCGCACATCTTGTTGATCGTCGTGGCCGGGACCGTCTCGGGGATGCCCGCCGCCAGAGCCGCCTGCCGCGCCGGCGCTTGTCCCAGGCCGGCGGAGAGCACATTGCCCATGATCACCTCGTTCACCTGGTCGGGGCGCACGCCCGCGCGGTCCAGCGCGCCCCGGATCGCCACGGCGCCCAGCTGCGGCGCCGGCACGGAGGCGAGCCCACCCAGGAATCGTCCGATGGGCGTGCGCACGGCGCCGAGAATCACCACGTCACGCACGGAAACCGTCCACCCCTTTCAGCCGAAGAATGGCTCGGATCGTCGCTTTCATTATGTTCCGGCCGCTTCCGGCCTGGCA
Source organism: Armatimonadota bacterium (assembly GCA_016199305.1). Classification (GTDB taxonomy): domain Bacteria; phylum Sysuimicrobiota; class Sysuimicrobiia; order Sysuimicrobiales; family Humicultoraceae; genus JACQGZ01. The sequence continues at coordinate 3,013 of JACQGZ010000165.1, forward strand.
ACAAGAGGAGCAGGCGCGGGCGGTCCGCGCGCCGAACCCACGAAGCGTCCCGATGTCTCGAGACGGACGGATGAGGAGAATGTTCCGGGCCGGGCGGCGCGCCGCGGCCGGCGAGCGCGGGGCGGCGCTCGTGGCCGCCCTCGGCGTCATCCTCGTCGTCTCCATCCTGATCGCCGCCCTGGTCTTCGCCACGATGGGGGAGCGGGCCATCTCCCAGCAGCAGGCCGGCGGCGTCCAGGCGCTCTTCCTCGCCGAGGCCGGCGCCTACCGGGCGCTGGCCGAACTCCGCCACCGGATCGCCGTGGATCTGGCCGCGCGGATCGATCAGGCGGAGGCCGGCGAGGTCATCGCCGCCTGCGAGGCGGATCAGGGGTGGCGGCTGGTGGCCGCGTTCGCCCATCCCGGCGGGACGACCGACTGGACCGAGGACCCCGCGACCGGGGAGGCGGTGCTGAGCCTCAACGGCGGGCGGCCCCTTACGATCCGCTCGGGCGCCGGCGCGGAGACCGGCCGCTTCACCGCAACGATCCGGATGCGCACCACCGCCGCCGGCATCCGCGCCGACTGTCGGCGACCCGAAACCGCGAGGCCGGAGCGATACCGGATGTATCTGGACTACGAGATCGTGGCGACGGGCATGGCGCGCAGCGCCCGCCGCTCCGTCAAACTCACCAACCCGCCGGAGGCGCCAGTGGAGCTGGCGGTGGAGCGCGCGTCCTTCTCCCGCTGGGCGCTCCTGCTGTTGCAGCGATCAGAGCAGTGGCTGACCGAGACCACCGTGATCGACGGTCCGGCGCACACGAACGACCGCTGGCACATCGCCGGCAGCCCCACCTTCCACGGCCCGGTGAGCAGCACCGGCATGCAGGTCGTCTTCGACAACTGCGGCGGGCCGGTGGAACTGGAGGCCGCGGTCAACGCCGGCGCGCCGCCAGCCTGCGCCGGCGACCATCCGCGCTACCTGGCGGGGGAGGTGCAGCGGGGCGTCCGACCGATGGAGTTCCCGGTCCCGCCGCCGAGCCTCGCCCGCGCGGCGCTGGGTCTGGATCCGGACGGCGCGCCGCCGGGCGACGACGAACTGCTGCGCGCGGCGACAGAGCAGGTGAAGGCCGGCGCGCCACCGGCCCCGGGCGTCTACATCGCCAACGACGGCGGCGTGCTGCGCCACCCACGCACCGGGGAGCCCAGCGGCATTTACATCAAAGGGAACGCGGACATCCTGGCGCTGGCGGTGGAGGATGGGCGGCAGGTCTTGCTGCTGCGGCTCGCCGGAGCCTCCGGAGGGGCGGTCGTCCAGAAGATCATCCTGGACCCGCAGCGTGAGGTGATCCAGGTGGTCTCGGGAGCCGACGGCACCACCCGCACCTACCGCGGGCGGTTCAACGGGCTGATCTATGTGGACGGGGCGATCGAGTCCTTCTCCGGCACGATCTCACGCAGCACGCTGCTGACGGTGGTCGCGCGCAAGGCCGTCACCGTCACCGACCACGTCGTCTACGAGCATCCGCCGGGGGCCGGGGGAGAGGAGGCTTCGAACCTGCTGGGCCTCTACGTCGAGGAGGGGTCGGTGGAGATCGACGGGGAGCGGGCCCCCGCGGATCTCTACCTCGATGCGGTGGTGCTCGCTCCGAAAGGGCAGGTCCGGGTGGAGGGGTTGTCCGGCCTGGGCGACCGCGGCACGCTCCACCTCTTCGGCGGGCTCACGGCCGAGGAGTTCGGCCTCCTCGGCACGATCGATTCGGACACCCGGGCGCAGCGGGGGTACCGGCTGGATCTCCGCTACGACCAGCGGCTGCTCGGCGAGGTGATGCCCCCGTTCTTCCCCCGCGCCAACCGGTATGCGGCCCTGCGGCCCCGCGGCGACGGTCTCTATCTGAAACCCGTCTGGCAGGAGGTCACCCAGCCTTAACCTCCCGGCGCGAGGCGTACCTCCTCCACGTTCACCGTCACGCCGGGGAGGACGCGCGAGGTCCAGGTCAGGGGGAAGGACACAGTCTTCCCCGCCTGGAGCTCCAGCGTCTGGGTCACCGTGCGCTGCCCGACCGCCGCCACCTCCACGGTCACCCGCGCCGAGGCCACCGGGAAGCCGGCCGTATCGGCGATCGCCACGCAGGCGATCTGTCGAGACGCCGGACCCGAGGGTAGGAGGGTTGCGCTGATGACGATCCGTTCCTTGGCGACCTCCTGATAGAGGGCGAGGGGGACCTCCGCCAGGGCGGCGTGCAGCGGCGCCGTCGGGCGGGGGAGGTACTGCTCCACCTTCAAGACCAGCCACAGCACCGGCTGGGCGCTGGAGAGCGTGATCCGGAAGGCCTCGAAATCGCCCTCGGCGACCTCGGGGACCACGACCGAGGCCGTCGCCACCGCCGTCCCCTCCAGGGCGTACCCCGTCGCCGAGATTCTCACCCCGAGGACCGGGTGGGCTTCCAGATTCTCCACGTCGGCTTCGACGACCAGCGCGCCGCTGGCGGCTCGGGTGATCTCCCAATCGGTGATCTCGACGAGGGCCCCCCGCACCTCCGGTCGGGCCGGTGGTCGGCGGGACGGGAGTTCTGCCTGTGGACAGACGGGCTGCCCCGGGGCGGGCGCGGGCGGTGGGACCGGTGCCCCACCCTGCGGGGGCGGCTGAGGGGGGGTGGCCCGCACGATCGGGCCGAGGCCCGACGGAGGCGCCGGCGCGGGCCGGAAGGCCGGCGCCGGGGGTGTGGGGGGGGCGGGCGCAGCCGCCCCGGCGGGGGGTCGGATGTTGCGCAGGAGGAAGTCCGTCTGGATGGTGCGACCCGCCTCCTCGGGCGACGGCCGGGCGGTCACCAGGAGCGCGATCCGGGCCACCGCATCGGCAGTCGCCGCCGGTTGGGCGTCTGCGGTCAGGTAGCGAAACTCCAGGGCGGCGACCTTGTCGCCAACGACCTGTTCGGTGCGGCCCTGCCGCCGCAGGACGGTGCGGGCGCGCGCGTCGTGGCTGAAGGTGACCTCATAGGGGCTGCCCGGTCGCACTGGATTGGCCGCCGGAATGCGCAGGGTGACGCGGTCGGGGCACAGGAGGGTGGGCCGGCAGCGGGGGTCGCCGACGACCTCCTCGCCCCAGCGTGCCTCCTCGGTGATGCGCTC
>JACQGZ010000166.1 GCA_016199305.1 Armatimonadota bacterium
CCCCGGGAGGTCGGCTCCGAGCGAAGTCACGAGACGCACCTGGCATCCCAGAGTGGCCAGCACACAGCCAGCGTTGGCCCCGTTTCCCCCGATGGTGAAGACCGGTGGGCGGGGCACCTCGACCAGCGATGTGACCGTAAATTCGTCGCCGGCCGGATCCATTTGGGGCAGCCGGGGGAGGCCCGAGACGAAGACGTCCATCGTCGTGCCCCCGAGAATCGTCACTACCATCGCCCACGCCCCTCTTCCAGTGGCCCTTCGGCGTCAGGGCTCGCGCCCTGCTGGGGTTGCAGGAGGTCAAGCACCAGCGCCGCCGACCAGGAGAAGTCTCGTGCTCCCGCCGCCGCACCCGTCTCGGCATCGTAACACTCCACGAATCCCGTCTCCCTAACCAGGTCGATAGTCTCTGCGACGAGTTCGCGGGCTTCGGCGGCGCAGCCCAGGCGCCTCAGCCCCTGGATCACCGTCCAGTTGACGTGGATCCACACCGGTCCGCGGCAGTATCGCCGGGGCTCGTACCCGGGCTGGTCGGGCAAGCACCCCGGCAGCAGCCGGCATCCGGCGCTGCGGGTGCGGTACCGGGCGATGAGCGCCCGCGCCTCGTCGGCGCTGGTTAGTCCCGCATAGATCGGCATGAGGCTCGTGCATGTCTCCACGGGGATTGTGCGCCTGCCGACGAGATCGAAATCGAGATAGGCACGATGGTGCTCATCCCACAGAGTCGTTCGGAACGCTGCGGCGAACCCTGCCAGCTCCGCGGCGGAGAACGGTGCCTCCTGCCCGAGTGCGGTGGCAACCCGGTTCAGGTCGAAGGCTGATCGATACCACACCGCATTGAACCACGTGTCGTAGACAGCAAAAGGTGTCCGACGGATGTAGCGTTGCAGATCGTAATCCTGCGATGCCAGGAGCTCTGCCAGGTAAAGGTAGAGGTCATAGTCGCGATCGGAGGGGCGTAGCGACGCGTCCACGATGGTGCTATCGATCCGGCGGTATCGCTGCGACGGCCGCGCCCCGGCGGCCAGGGCAAAGTCCCACCGGGGGCTGTTATCGAACCCGCTCTCCCACGGGTGCACGACCGTAATCAAGGGCGATCCGCCGAGGACCCGATGCTGCGAAAAGTAGGTCAGACTGGCCAGAAGCGCTGCATACACCTCGCCCCACCAGCCGAGGCGCTTGGCAGCGTCCGGTTGCGCCAGCCCGACACGGAGTACGGCGCTCGCCAGGACCGGCGGCTGGGAGATGCCGCTGGTCAGCTCATCACGCCGCCGCACATGCCCTCCCGGCCACCACTCCGGTCCCGGGAAGTACCCGCTCAGCCAGGCTCGGTTGTAGCGGATGTGCGGGATCATGCCCTCCACCCACTGGCCCCGGAGGAGACTCGTCACTTCCCGAGTAGCCCGTTCCCAGTCGAGATGCGCCCAGCCGATGGCGATGAAGGCGCTGTCCCAGTTCCACTGATGGGGATAGAGGCGCGGGCTCGGCTTCGTGTAGTCGCCGACGTCGTTGCCGCGCAGGATTCGTTCCGCCTGCGCCGCCAGCGCGGTCTCGTCTTCCCGCGGCCGCAGACCGCTGCCGCACACGGCCCGATGCTAGGCGCGCAGGGCCCGACCGCTCTGCGGGTCCATCAGGCGGATCCGCGCGGGATCGAGCCGCAGCCACACCTGCTCTCCCGCGTCCGCCTGGAAGTCCGCGGGGGCGGTGACCTTGAGCAGCTCGGATCCCACCTGGACCGTGAGCAGGTTCTGCGGCCCGATCGGTTCGAGGACGACCACGCGCGCCGCCACGCTCCCCGCGGCGGGGGCAGACAGCGCCTCGATGTGCTCCGGCCGGATGCCCAGGAGCACGCTCCCGTCGCCTCCATCGGCGGCCGGCGGCGCGCCGCCCGCGGCCAGGGGGATGCCGGCGCCTGCGGTTTCCACCACCAGCCCCCCGTTGCGCCGGCGCAGCGTGCCCTGCAGGAAGTTCATGGGAGGGCTGCCGATGAAACTGCCGACGAAGCGGGTGGCCGGGCGATCGTAGATGGCCCCCGGCGTGTCAACCTGCACGATCTCGCCGTCCTTCATCAGCGCGATGCGATCCCCCAGGCTGAGGGCCTCTACCTGGTCGTGCGTGACGTAGACGGTGGTGGAGCGCAGTTCCCGATGCAGGCGCTTCAACTCCGCGCGCATGTGCAGGCGCAGGAGGGCGTCCAGGTTGGAGAGGGGCTCGTCCATCAGCAGCACGTCGGGACGCATGACGATCGCCCGGGCCACGGCCACCCGCTGGCGTTGTCCGCCGGAGAGCTGCGCGGGGTAGCGGTCCAGCAGGTCGCCGATCTGCAGGAGGTCGGCCGCCTCGGCGGCGCGCCGCCGCTGTTCCTCGTCCGGCAGCTTGCGCATGCGCAGGCCGAAAACGATGTTGTCGTAGACGCGCATGTGCGGGAAGACCGCGTAGGATTGGAAGACCATGGCGATCCCGCGCTGCCCCGGCGGCAGGGGGGTCACGTCGCGGCTACCAATGAGGATACGGCCTTCGTCGAGGGTTTCCAGACCGGCGATGGCGCGCAGGGTGGTGGTCTTGCCGCACCCCGAGGGGCCCAGCAGCACCAGAAACTCCCCCTCCCGGATCTCCAGGGAGAGGTCCTTGATCGCCGTGACCTTCCCGTAGGTCTTACGCAGCTGGTGTAACGAGATCTCGGCCATGCGTGGTTCCTCCGAGAGGGGCGCTACCGCACGGTCACGCCCCAGAGCGTGAGCAGGTAGCGCCGAATCAGAAAGAGGATCACCAGCGCCGGCATGACCATGAAGAAGCCCCCGGCGAACCGGTAGTGCAGCGGCGCCGTGGCCGAGGCGACGGCGTTGATGATCAGGGCGGGGAGCGTCCGGTTGTTCAGGGTCAGGATGGTGGCGGCGAAGACCTCGTTCCAGGAGAGTACGAAGGTGTAGATCGCCGCCGCGGCCAGTCCCGGCAGCGCCATCGGCAGGGTCACCCGCAGGAAGGCGCGGAGCCGGCTCGCCCCGAGCGTCATCGCCGCCTCTTCCAGTTCGAAGGGGATCCCCACGAAGACACTGGCGACGATGGCCGTGACGAATGGGATGGAGAGGGCGGTGTGCACGATGGCCACACCGAGCAGCGTGTCGTACAGACCCCAGCCGATGAACGCGACCGCCAGGGGAATGGAGAGGACCGTCGCCGGAAACATCTTCACCGCCAGGATGGAGAGCTGCACCGCGTCGCGCCCCCGGAAGCGGTAGCGGGCTAGCGTGTAGCCGGTGGGGGCCGAGATGAGCAAGGACAGGGCGATCGTAAGCACCGCCACCAGGACGCTGTTCCACACCGAGCGCAGCACCCCATCCGAGCGGGCAAAGAAGAGAATCGTTTCCAGCGTGAACCGGTCCGGCCAGATCTGGCGGGGCCAGGTGTATAGCGCCTCGCGAGGGGTGAAGGCCGCCAGGGTGATCAGCAGGATGGGCAGCAGTACCCAGGCCGCGATGACCAGCGAGGCGCTGTAGAGGCCGAGCCGGCGCAGGGTCACGCGCGGACCTCCGCTTCCTTCTCCCGCAGCAACCGCAGGTAGGCCCAGGTGATCACTGCGGAGAGCGCCAGGATCAGCGTGGCGTAGGCGCTGGCCACATTCGGGCTGCGGTAGAGCGTGTACCAGAAGTAGGACTCGCCCGCCAGGACGGGGATGAGC
>JACQGZ010000168.1 GCA_016199305.1 Armatimonadota bacterium
CTGAAGCCGCTGACGCAACTGGTGATCGAATACTTGCAGGCCTGGGGGATCGAGGTCGCCGATGCGGTCAGCCTGGAGGTCCCCGACAACCTGGAGGTGGCCAAGATCGATCCGATGGGGCTGATCGATGTTGCCGCCGGCCTTGACCGCCGTGGTGCTGACGCCCTGGTACTGTCGGCGTGTGTGCAGATGCCTTCCCTGCCGGCGATTGCCGCGGCGGAGGACCGCTTCGGAGTGCCGGTGCTCTCGGCGGGGACCGCGACCGTCTTCGACCTGCTCACCCGCCTCGGGCTGGCGCCGGTGGTGCCGCGGGCCGGACGCCTCCTCTCCGGGACGGTGGCGGCGCGGGCGCCGTCCTGATGGGCCCGGGCACAGGAAACCTCTCGCTGCGGCACGAATTCTACACGCTGAGCGTGGTCCGTCACAGAGAGCGTTACAGAGAGTTTACAGAAGCGCTCGTCGTGCGGCGGCTCCGGCGCGGTTGCCGCGCGGCGGGGGCCGCATTTTCATGCTGTGAGGGAGGTGGAAGGAGTGGATAGCCTGAGACGCATGGGGGCGCTGGTCCCGCGGGCTGCCGCGCTGGTGGCGGTGTTGCTGGCCGCGGCGGTCATCCCCGCCGGGCCGGTCGTGGCGCAGCAGCCGCGGTCCGGCGGCACGCTGAACTACATCGTGGAGGCGGAGCCGCCGTCATTCGACGCGCACCGCGAGACGACGTTCGCCATGCTCCACCCGATCCGCCCGCACTACAACCTGCTGGTCAAGTTCGACCTGCCCAACTATCCAAAGGTCGTCGGCGACCTGGCGGAATCGTGGACGATCTCCAAGGACGGCAAGACCTACACCTTCAAGATCCGGGCGAACGTGAAGTTTCACGACGGTTCCACGCTGACCTCTGCCGACGTCAAGGCCAGCTACGACAAGATCATCTTCCCGCCGGAAGGCATCATCAGCGCCCGCAAGACGACCTACCACATGGTGACGAAGGTGGAGGCGCCGGACCCCCAGACCGTCGTCTTCCGGCTGAAGTTCGCCTCGCCGGGCTTTCTGGAGAACCTGGCCTCCCCGTTCAACTGGATCTACAAGGCGGAGATCCTGGCTCGCGACATGCGCTTCTACGAGCGCAACATCATGGGGACGGGCCCCTTCCGGTTTGGAGAGTACGTCCGCGGGTCGCACTGGGCGGGGCGTCGCAATGAGAACTACTTCGTCCAAGGCCGCCCGTACCTTGACGGCTACCGCGCGCTCTTCATCGGCAGCCCGGCGGCGCAGATCGCCGCCATCCGCAGCGGCCAGGCGCACATGACGTTCCGAGGGGTCGCGCCGGCGCAGCGGGATGAACTCACAACCTTCCTGGGCGAGCGGATCATCGTCCAGGAGGGACCGTGGCTGTGCAACAACATCATCATCTTCAACGTCAAGAAGAAGCCCTTCGACGACATCCGCGTCCGCAAGGCGGTCACGCTGGGCATCGACCGTTGGGGCGGCAGCAAGGCCCTCTCCCAGATCGCCTTCGTCGGCCCGGTGGGCGCGATCATGCGGCCCGGGTCGCCGTTCGCGATGAAGAACGACGAACTGGTGAAGCTCGTCGGCTATGGCCGGAATATGAACGCGGCGCGCGAGGAGGCGCGGAAACTCCTGCGGGAGGCCGGCATCCCTGAGGGTTTCTCGTTCACCCTGCAAAACCGGAACGTCCAGATGCCCTACGAGCCCGTGGGCATCTTCCTGGTGGACCAGTGGCGGCAGATCGGGTTGAATGTGCGGCACGTCCAGTCGGAGACTGGGCCGTATCTGGCCAACTTTCGCGCGGGGAACTTCGAGGCGGGCGTGGACTTCAGCTGCGACTTCATCGACGACCCCGACGTGCAGTTGGCCAAGTTCCTTTCCGCGGACCTCAGCGCGGTGAACTACGGCGGGTACACCGACCGGCAGCTCGACCTGTGGTACTTTCAGCAGGCCCGCACCGCTGACCCGGCAAAGCGGGCGCAAATTGTATACCAGTTCGAGAAGCGGGTCCTCTCCGACCAGGTCTACGCCATGTACGTCCTGTGGTGGCACCGCATCATCCCCCACTGGCGCCAGGTGCGGGGTTACAAGATCGACCCGGCGCACCACCTTGATCCGGACCTGCAGGATATCTGGCTGTCCGAGTGAGCGAGGGGTTTCGTAGGATGAGGGGCGGCGGGAAACCTGCCGCCCCTTTTGTCTAAGGGCCAGCAGTGAGACGACGGATGCGCCGGATGACCATCATTGCCCTTGGGAGCACGACTCTCGCGTGGTTCCTGCAGGTTGACACGAGGAGTCCGTGGGATATCCCCGTGCCGGACGCTATCGCTGGTTGGCTGACTTTCCTCTCACCCGTGCTGGCGTTCCTCCTGGGGGTCACCGCCGTGAGCCTACAATGACCCGTTACGTCCTCACCCGCTTCCTCCTGATGATCCCCACCCTGCTGGCGGTGGCCGTGTTGATCTTCGTGCTGGTGCGGGTCGTCCCCGGCGACATCGTGGAACTGC
>JACQGZ010000176.1 GCA_016199305.1 Armatimonadota bacterium
GGGTGCGCAGCGCGTCAGGCGCCAGGTGGATCGTGCCGAGCGGAGCGGCCCTCACCCGCTCGGTGCGCCGGCTCTCCGGGTCGATCACCTCGCGCACCAGGTGCGGACGTACCAGCGTCCCGCCGTTGCCGACCGCGGCGGCCATGCGGGCGATCTGCAGCGGCGTGACGTTCACCCACCCCTGACCGATCGCCATGTTCAGGTTGTCACCCGGATACCAGGGTTCACCGAGGATCCGCTGCTTCCACGCGCTGGAGGGGATCAGGCCGGCCGCCTCGGCGGGCAGGTCGATCCCGGTCCGCTCCCCCAGCCCCATCGCCCGGGCCACCTCCGCCATGGCGTCCCCGCCGGTGCGGTGCCCCAGGGTCCAGAAGAAGACGTTGCACGACTTCGCGACCCCCGTGACAAAGTCCACCGTGCCGTGCGCCTTGAGGTCGTGGAAGACCCATCCGCCCAAGCGAAAGACTCCGGGGCAGTGGATGCGCGTGGCGCGCGTGGCGGTGCCGCGGGTCAGCGCCGCCGCGGCGGTGACGATCTTGAAGACCGAGCCGGGTTCATAGGTGCCCTCCACGGCGCGGTTCAGCAGCGGCAGGCCGCGGTCCCCGGTGAGGTGCGCCCACTGCCGGGCGGAGATCCCGGCGGCGAACGCGTTGGGATCGTAGGCGGGATGGCTGGCCAGGGCGAGTACCTCTCCCGTGCGCGGATCGAGGACCACCACCGCGCCGGCCCGGTCGCCGAGGGCGGCCTCCGCCGCCCGCTGGATGTCCAGGTCGATGGCGAGGACGATCGAGCGGCCCGGCCGCGACGGCTCGCGCCCCAGGACGCGCAGCGGGCGGCCGCGCGCATCGACCTCCACGCGCAGGCGGCCGTCCTGACCACGGAGGGCCCGATCGTACACCCGCTCCACGCCGCCCTTGCCCACCAGATCGCCCATGCGGTACCCGGTCCACGCGGCCAGTTCCGTGGGACTGATCTCGCCCAGATGGCCGAGGGCGTGGGCGGCCAGGGGCCCGTAGAGGTAATGGCGGGCGGGCTCGACCTCGATGATCACCCCGGGGAGATCGAGCCGATTCTCCTCCACCATGGCCACCACGGCCTTGGGCGCGTCACGGCGCAGGCGCACCGGCTCAAACGGTCGGCTGCGGGCGCGGGCGATACGGTCGTGGATCTCGCCCTCCGGCATCTGCAGGATGGCCGCCAGGCGGGGAAGGACGCGTTCGGCGCCGCGCAATTCATTCGGCAGGACGGAGACGGTGAAGGCGGCGCGGTTGGTCGCCAGGGGGCGCCCCTTGCGGTCGTAGACAATGCCGCGCGGAGCGGGCAGACGCAGATCCCGCAGCCGGTTCCCCTCCGACTGCTCGAGGTAGTAGGGGCCCTGGATGACCTGCAGCTGCCAGAGGCGGCCCACCAGCAGACCAAAGAGCAGCGCCACCACGACGCCGAGGGCCACCAGGCGCCCTGCAGACTCAGACGCCATGGAGTCCCTCCCGGCGGCCGGCGCGCCGCGTCCGGAAGAGGCCGCGCGCGGCCGCGAAGGCCGGCCAGACGGCGAGCAGGTTGGCGAGGATCTGGGCGAGCAGGGGCCGCCCGAAATCGGCGGCGGCCACCGGCAGCAGGCCGGTGACCAGCAGGACGAGGGAGAGGATGATCTGATGCAGTACCGTCGCCCCGGCGGTGACCATCCAGGGCAGCGCCGGCTGGTCCACCAACACGGTGCGGCCGAGCGCCCCCGCCCCCTGCCCCACCAGGAACTTCGCCAGCGCGAAGAGCCCCAGGCTCCCCCCGAAGAGCAGATCCTGCAGTAGCCCGGCGCCCAGCCCCGCCAGCGGCCCCCAGGTGGGGCGGTAGAAGCCCACGGCGATGATCAACGGCAGGGCGGGATCGATGACCTGACCAAACACCGGCAGGCGCACGAGCCAGACGCTGTGGACCAGTTCGGTGAGGACGATCAGGATCGCCAGCCCGATCGGCATCAGATTACCGGCCCGACGCCTGCGGCAAGAGGATGAGCACCTCTTCGATGCGGCTGAGGTCGGCGGCGGGACGGACCGTGCCCTCCCGGAAGACCGCGCCCCCCGAGCGCAGGGAGACCAGGCGCCCCACCACGATCCCCGGGGGGAAGACGCCGCCCTGCCCGGAGGTGATCACCACGTCCCCCGGCGGCACCGCCGTCAACCGGGAGACGTACTTCAGCTGCAGGTCGCCCTGGCCGCTCCCCTCCACCACCCCGATCTCGCGGGAGGTCTGGAGGATGACCCCCACGGCGCTGCGGGGATCGGAGAGCAGGAGCACGCGCGCGGTGAAGGGGGTCACCTCGATCACCCGGCCGGCGGCACCCTCACCGGTGACGACGGGGGCGTTGCGGGTCACGCCGGCGGTGCTGCCGCGGTCCACGACGATCGTGGCAAACCAGTGCGCGGGGTCGCGTCCCACCACGCGCGCGGCGACCACCCGGTAGGGCGTCTGGGCCCGAAAGGCCAGCAGCGATTCCAAGCGCTGTGCGGCCTGCGCCGTCTCCTGCAAGCGCGTCACCTCGCCGGACAGTTGCTGGACCTCCTCGCGCAGGCGGGCGTTCTCGGTACGCAGGCGGCCGATCTCGGTGTAAAGTTCCCAGCCCCGCGCCACGGAATCGGCCACGCGGGCCATCGCGGCCTGCAACGGGGCCAGGGCGGTGAGGACCGTTCGGCCCAGCGGCCCCAGGCGGCGACGGTCCTCGCCGCGGACCTGCCCGGTGAGGAGGGTCAGAACGGCCAGCAGGACGACGACAAAGAGGATGGAACGCCCGCGGGGGCTCATGACGGTCGGGATCACCCTCGCTTGGGGGTGATCAGGATCTTCCGTAGCGTCTCAATCTCCTCCAGTGCCCGGCCCGTGCCCATGACCACATCCACCAGGGGATCGTCGGTCACCGTCACCGGCATCCCGGTCTCCTCCGCCAGCAGCCGGTCCATCCCCCGCAGCAGCGCCCCGCCCCCCGTCAGGACTATGCCCCGATCGACGATGTCCGCCGCCAGTTCCGGGGGGGTCCGTTCCAGCGTCTGCTTGACGGCGTCCACGATCGCCTGGATGGGCTCGGCCATCGCCTCGCGGATCTCGGTACTGGTCATGCGCACGGTCCGGGGGAGGCCGGAGAGGAGGTCGCGCCCCCGCACGTCCACCACCTGCTCGTCGTGGTTGAGCGGATAGGCGGACCCGACGGCGATCTTGATCTCCTCGGCGGAGCGTTCCCCGATCAGCAGGTTGTAGGCGCGGCGCGCGTACTGGATGATCGCCTCGTCCATCTCGTCGCCGCCGA
>JACQGZ010000182.1 GCA_016199305.1 Armatimonadota bacterium
CAACCCCTTCACGCCGTCGGAGAGCGCCGGCCGGAGCTCGGGCGCGGGGAGATCGGCGGAGGTGGCATCGAGCGGATCCCACCCGGCCAGGACCTCCAGCAGAAGGGCGGCATCCTCCACCGTCCGTGTCATCGGTCCGATCTGGTCGAGGGAGGACCCGTAGGCGACCAGGCCGTAGCGAGAGACCCGGCCGTAGGTCGGCTTCAGCCCGATGATGCCGCACAGCGCCGCAGGCTGGCGGATCGATCCGCCGGTATCGGTCCCCAGGGCGCAGGGGGCGAGGCCCGCGGCCACCGCCGCCGCCGACCCGCCGCTGCTCCCGCCGGGCACCCGGGCGGGGTTCCAGGGATTGCGGGTCGGGCCGTAGGCGGAGTTCTCCGTGGATGAGCCCATGGCGAACTCATCCATGTTCGTTTTGCCCAGGAGGATCGCCCCCGCCCGCCGCAGCCGGGTTATCACCGTCGCATCGTAGGGCGGCCGCCACCCCTCCAGGATGCGCGACCCGCAGGTGGTTGGGACCCCCCGGGTGCAGATGACGTCCTTGACCGCGATGGGCATGCCCGCCAGTGGCGGTAGGCCGTCTCTCCCTGCGTAGCGCTCGTCCCAGCGCCGGGCCTCCGCCCGGGCGGCGTCGGCGTCCACATGGAGATAGGCATGCAGCTGGGGATCGACCGCCGCGATGCGCTCCAGATAGGCCTCCAGCAGCGCCGACGGCGTCAGCTCACCCCGGCGCAGCAGACCCAGCAGTTCGGAGACGGGGCGGAAAGGCAGCGCGAGGTCGGGGGTCACGCTCCGGCGGGTTCCAGGACCGGTGGGACCTTGAAGAACCCCTCCTCCGCCTCGGGCGCGGCGGCCAGCACCTCCTCGCGGTCCAGCGAGGGGCGGACCTCATCCTCCCGCAGCGCCTCCGACGGCGCGAGGACGTGCGAGGTCGGGGCGACCGCCCCCAGATTGAGCTCCTGGAGGCGGGTGAAGTAGTCGAGGATGTGGCGCAGCTGTTCGGTGAACAGGGCCCGCTCCTCATCGGTGAGGGAGAGGCGCGCCAGGCGGGCGACGTGATCGACGGTGGCGCGATCGATGGCCATCGCGTCCCGTTACGGGAGGCCGCCGACCAGAGCGGCCATCTCGTCCTTCCTGAAGGCCCGCATGGTCAGGGTGCGGACGTTCCCCTGCATCCCCGCCGCCAGGCTGACCCGGCTCACCGCGGCGTCATCGGCGGCCTCGGCGAGGATCAGGGCATCGGAGGGGCCCATCGTGTAGTAGATTTCTTTGATGTCCACGCCCATCGGCGCGGCCATCCGTTTCACGGCCTCATACCGTTTGACGGTGTCCTTGACATTCTTGATGCCCTGCTCGGTCCAGGTGGCCAGGATCACGTATGTTGGCATGTGTTCCTTCCCTCCGTTGGTCTGGGATCTCCCGTTCTTGGACCTCCGGCCCAGGCTGAGGTCAGTGTACCCATTCCTCCCCCGGCGTTTCCAGGAACTCCTCGAGCGGAATGCCCTGGCCCCCAACTAGGAGCGCGCGGGCGGATCGATGCTTCCTCTTGAACGGGTTCAATCCCGAGAGTGACTCTTTGCGGCGACCGCTCGTGACGTCAATGGCAGCGGCGCGGCGGTTCCGGCTCAAGACGAAATCGACCTCCTGTCCTCGTTCACGCCAGTAGCAGACGTCAGTTCTGGTCCCGGCGAGACTGTTGAGGAGGTGGGCGCCGACGGCCGATTCGACCAACCGTCCCCAGAAGTCACGATCCTCGTGGGCTTCCTCGAACGTCCGCCCGCCGTGCGACGTCATCAACGCCGTATTCAGCACGAGCAGTTTTGGGCTGGAACCCCTCTGCCGGACACGCCTCCCCAAATACTGCTGCAACCCCACAAGCATCCCCGCCCCCCAGAGGAGGTCAAGATAGTGTGCCAGCGTTGTCGTGTTGCCGGCATCCTGGAGCTGGCCGACCATCTTCTGGTAGGAGAGGACCTGCCCGGAATAGTCGCACCCCAGCCGAAACAACTGGCGAAGGAGCGCTGGCTTGTCGACCCTGGTCATGAGGAGGATATCACGAGAGAGCGTCGTCTCCACCAGGGCATCCAGGACATAGCGCCTCCATCGCCCTTCGTCGTCGATCAGAGGAGCGGCCCCCGGATATCCGCCAAAGTAGAGATATTGCTCCAGGTTCCAGCCGAATGCCTGCCGCATCTCCGCAAGCGACCAGTGCATCACCCGAACCACTTCGAAGCGCCCGGCCAGGCTCTCGCTCAGGCCGCGCTGCATCAAGAGCGGCGAGGAACCGAGCAGCATGACTTTCAGTGTGAGACCCGAACGCGTGTCTTCGTCCCAGAGGCGCTTAACAAGCTCCGACCAGCCGGGGATTTTCTGCACCTCATCGAGCACCAGGAGGGCTCCGTCCCTTCCGGACTCTCTCGCCCGCAAGCGGCCGATCTCCCACTGCGCCTCAATCCAGGCGCCGTCCCTCAGGGCTGGCTCATCCGCGGAAGCGTAGTGGGCTGGGACGTCAACCTCGTCCAGCACCTGGCGCGCGACGGTCGTCTTTCCCGCTTGGCGGGGGCCCGCGAGGACCTGGATGAGCACCTAGTGTAGTGTCCCACAAATAACTTGACTTTGATGAGCACCAGGCGTATGATCTCTCGTATGAGAATCGCAGCCCCGATCATCTTGACGGTCCACGAGCAGGCGACGTTGGACCTCTGGGCCCGGGCCAGGAGTCTTCCCCAACGGCTGGTGCAGCGTGCCCGGATCATCCAAATGGCCGCCGAGGGAGCGCTCAACCAGGACATTGCCCGCAGGCTGGGCCTCTCTCGACCGACGGTTCAACTGTGGCGCCAACGGTTTTTGGCCCTTCGCCTGCCCGGATTGGAGAAAGATGCCCCTCGCCCGGGTCGGACCCCCCGCATTTCTGCCCGGAAAATGGCGGCGGTGGTCGAGGCCACCCTGCACACGACGCCGCCCCATGCCACCCATTGGAGCGTGCGCAGCATGGCCAAGGCCCAAGGCATCAGTCGGATGGCGGTTCAGCGGATCTGGAAGCAACACCACCTCAAGCCTCATCTCGTCAAAACCTTCAAGCTCAGCCGCGACAAACAGTTCGTCGAGAAACTGACCGATGTGGTGGGCCTCTATCTGAATCCGCCGGACAAGGGCTTGGTGTTGTGCGTGGACGAGAAGAGTCAAATCCAGGCCCTCGACCGCACGCAGCCGGGCCTCCCGCTGAAGCCTGGCCGCTGCGGGACGATGACCCACGACTACAAACGCAACGGCACCACCACGCTCTTTGCCGCCCTGAGCCTGCTGGATGGCAAAGTGATCGGTGACTGTATGCCACGCCATCGGCATCAGGAGTTTATCCGGTTCCTCAAGAAAATCGACACCGACACCCCCGCCGAGCTCGACCTGCACCTGATCGTGGACAATTATGGGACCCACACACATCCCCGCGTCAAATCCTGGCTGCGGCGACACCGCCGGTTTCATCTGCACTTCACGCCGACTTCCAGTTCCTGGCTGAACCTGGTCGAACGCTGGCTTCGCGAGCTGACCGACAAACGGATTCGTCGAGGCTCCTTCCGCAACGTTCCGGAGTTGATCGCGGCCATCAAAGGGTATCTGGACAACCACAACCAAAACCCTCGGGTATTCATGTGGACTGCATCCGTGGAGAACATCTTGACCAAAGTCTCCAAATGTAAAGAAGCGTTGGGGACACTACACTAGCGCAGGTCGAGCGGGACGTACTCGCGCCGCATCGGGCCGACGTATTCGGCCCGGGGGCGGATCAGCCGGTTGTCGGCGTACTGCTCCAGGATGTGCGCGGTCCACCCGCTGATCC
>JACQGZ010000172.1 GCA_016199305.1 Armatimonadota bacterium
TCGCGGGGCCGGCGGCCGCACCCGGCGACCGCGCATGGGCGCAGGGCGCGGCCTTCCCGCAGGGGGTGGCCGCCGGTGACGTCACCCACCAGGCCGCCGTCGTCTGGACCCGCACGGACGGGCCCACGAACGTGCAGGTGGAGTACGGGACGGATGCGGGATTTGCCGGCGCCCGCACGGCGACGGCGCCGCCGTCGGCCGCCGACGGCGACTACACCGTCAGGGTGGAGCTGACCGGTCTGCAACCCGGACAGCGGTACCACTATCGCTTCGTCGGCGGTCAGGGCCGCAGTCCCGCGGGCACGTTCGTCACGGCTCCGGCCCTCCGCGCCGACGTCCCGCTGACCCTGATCTGGGGCGCCGATACCTCGGAGGAGTTCAAACCCTTCCGCATCTTTCAGGGGATGAAGGCGCGCAACGCCGACCTGTTCCTGTATCTCGGCGACACCATCTATTCGGACTTCGGGGCCTTTCGCGCCACGACGCTCGAGCAGTACCGGCAGAAGTACCAGATCAACCGCGCCGATCCGAACCTCCGCGAGTATCTGGCTACCATCGCCACCTGGGTGATCTGGGATGACCACGAGGTGGAGAACAACTTCGACTCCGAGCACATTCGCGTGGAGATGGGGCTGCGGGCCTTCCGCGAGTACTGGCCGATCCGCCCCGCGCCGGAAGGGCCGGGACGCCTCTACCGCAGTTTTCGCTGGGGACGCACGGCGGAGGTCTTCATCCTGGATACCCGCCAGTATCGCTCCCCGATCTTCCGCCTGGACGGCCCGGAGAAGACGATGCTCGGACGGGCGCAGAAGCAGTGGCTGCTCGATGGCCTCGCCCGGTCGGAGGCGGCGGTCAAGGTCGTCGTCAGCACGGTGGCGCTGCGTCACCACTCCCCCGACTCCTGGGAGGGGTATGCCTTCGAGCGCAACGAGATCCTGCGCTTCATTCAGGAGCGACGGATCCGCAACGTGCTCTTTCTGGTGGCTGACGTCCACTACGCCGCCCTGCTGCGCCACCCGGAGGGGCCGTACGAGGCGATCTCCGGCCCGCTGGCCGCCATCCTCTCCCGCACGTCGCGTGTCGCCGACAAGCCCGAGACGCTCTGGTCAGCGGTCGGCAAATTCAACTACGGCTGGATGCGCATCGCCGCAGACGGGATCGTGGTGGAGTGGCGCGACGACCAGGACAATCTGCTACACCGGGCGCGCGTTCCTCTGCAGAACTAGTCCTGCAGGAATTCCTTCCTCCGGGAGTGTAGAAGAACATGCCCTGGGGCTTCCGCAATACACAACGCGGAGAGAACGGTCCCGAGGGTAGGGGAGAGGGCGATGGCGCGGGGATGGGGTTTGGTGAAATTCGAACCGGAGAAGGACCCGGCGAAGTACCCCGACCGTAGGGCATGGCTAGAAGCCCTCCAGAAGTGGGCTGAGGATGAGGGGTGGCAGGCTTTCGATGTCCAGCGCGCGAGAGGCATTACAGCGATGGACGCGTTGGTCGCGATAGAAGGGCTGAGCAAGCAGCAAATTGAGGCCAAGTTCGATCAGATCGAAGCCACCTTCTCGCACGTGGAAGGCTATACCGCGTAGCTAAGCGAAGGCCAGGCTCGGGATTGCGCCGCGGTCAGGCGCCACCGCCGCTCAGGGCATAGGGGATGGCCTGCTCAAGCGGCATAGCCCGGCCCTGAGCCCAGGCGACCGCAAAGGCCTGCTCGTCCAGCGCTGCCCGGAGCGCGCCCACCTGACGGTCGTAGTCGCTGCGGCCCGAAGGGGGACGAGGGTGATGCAAGACGTCACGCAACCCCTCAGCGGCTCCGTACAGACGTGCCGCTCGTTCGGGGTCCGGTTCAATCATGGCCAGGCCCTCGAGGGAGCCGGCGATCCCGGCCTTATCCCCCAGCGCCTGCAGCAGCTTGAGACCCTCCTGGCACAGCGTTCTCGCCCGTGCCCGGTCGCCCTGCCACCAGGCTATCAGCCCCAGGTTGCTCAGCGATGCCGCAATGCCCTGCTTGTCCCCCAACTCTCGCCGGATAGCAAGGCTCTCCTCATAGAGGGCCTGCGCCGCGGCGTAGTCCCCCTGCTCGCGGGCGACGAGCCCCAGGTTGTTGACCGACGCGGCGATGCCCCGTCTGTCCCCTAATTCCCGCCGGATGCCCAGGCTTTCTTCAAAGAGGGGCCGGGCAGCGGTATAGTCTCCCTGGTCGCTCGCCAGGATCCCCAGCATGTTGAGTACGAAACCAGACCCCCGCTTGTCGTCCGCTTCTCGGAAGAGATGCAGGCTTTCCCGGCACAGCGCCGCGGCCTTCTCGTAGGTTCCCTGGTGGTCCGCCAGAATCGCCAGGTTGACGAGTGAGGCGGCGACGCTGTGCACATTTCCTACGGCCCGTCCGTAGGAGAGGCTTTCCTCGTGCAGCTGCTGCGCCGCGGTGTAGTCCCCCCGATGATAGGCCACGTTGCCGAGAGTACTCAGCGAGACGGCCATGCCTTGTTCGTCCCCAAGCTCCTGCTGGAGCGTCATGCCGCCCTCGCTCAGCGCTTTCGCCTGTTCATAATCGCCCTGCTGTTGCGCCAACACGCCGGCCCCCGTCATGACCTTCCCCCGAAGCGCCGCCGGGGCCCGGCCGCTCGCCGCCAGCGCCGCCTCCAGCCACTGGCGGCCCTCGCTCCAGTATCCACGCACCTGCCAGAATCGCCACAGCGCCCCGCCGAGCCGGAGCGCGGCCTCAGCGTCCTCGCTTCGCAGTGAGTGCTTCAGGGCGGCACGCAGGTTGTCGTGCTCCGTCTCGAGCCGGTTGAGCCAGACCTCCTGCCGGCCGGCAAGCTCGGGCTCGGCGCGTTCGGCCAGCGCCACGCACAAGTCGCGGTGGCGGATCCGGGCACGCTCCGCCTCGCCCGACTGTTGGAGCTTCTCCAGGGCGTAATGCCGTACCGTGTCCAACAGACGGTAGCGCGGCGTTGCCGGTTGCTGGTCCACCAGCACCAGCGACTTGTCGACCAGATGGGCCAGGACATTCAGCACTTCATCCTGACTGATGCCGTCGCCGGCGCAGACGGCCTCCACCGAGTCCAGCGTGAACCCGCCTGCGAAGACCGAGAGGCGGCGAAGGAGGACGCGCTCCTTCTCGGCGAGGAGGTCAAAGCTCCAGTCCATCGTCGCCTGCAGGGTTTGCTGCCGGGGAAGGACCGTACGACTCCCGCCGGCCAACAGCCGGAACCGGTCCTCCAGACGCTCTGCGATCTGCTCTGCGGAGAGCACTTTCACCCGCGCCGCTGCCAGCTCGATCGCCAGCGGAATCCCATCGAGGGCTTCGCAGATCTCCGCGACGGCTGTCGCATTCTCCTCTGTCAACTGAAAGCCCCGTCGGCTCATGGCGGCCCGCTCCACGAACAGCCGGACGGCTTCTGACCGCCTGAGATCCTCCAGGGAGGCGGGGCGACGCACGTCCGGCACTGAAAGGGAAGGCACGGCGTAGCTGACCTCGCCGGCGACTCCCAGCCGTTCGCGGCTGGTGGCCAGGATCCGCAGCGTCGTCCCGGCCACCAGCAGCGCGTGCGTCAGCGTCGCGCAGGCGCTGACCAGGTGCTCGCAGTTGTCCAGGACGACCAACACGGACCTTCCCCGGACGGCGTCCGAGAGCGTGTCCAGCAGGGGACGCCCGGCCTCCTCACGCACGTAAAGGGCCGACGCCACCGTCTGGACGACGAGAGCCGGATCCATGATCGGGGCCAGTTCGACCGACCAGACACCGTCCCCAAACGCTTCCAACAGGTCCGCGGCCACGTGCAGTGCCAGCCGCGTCTTCCCGCAGCCGCCGGTTCCGGTCAGGGTGAGCAGGCGAGCAGTCTGGAGGAGGCGCTTGACCTCCGCCATTTCGACCTCCCGCCCGATGAAGCTGGTCAGCTGAACGGGCAGGTTGTGCGGCGGGACATCCAAGAGCTGCAGGGGCGGGAAGTCGGAGGGCAGGTCCGCGGTGACGACCTGATAGAGACGGATGGGGCTGGTGATGTCTTTGAGACGGTGCTCCCCCAGGTCGCGCAAGGCGACGTCCCGGGGGAGGTCGTCCTGAATGAGGAGCCGCGTTGCCTCCGAGAGGAGGATCTGCCCGCCGTGGCCTGCCGCGCTGATGCGCGCCGCCCGGTGGACGTCCATCCCGATGTAGCCCGCCTCGCCGCTCGAGGCTTCACCCGTGTGCAGTCCCATCCGCACCCGCATGGACACCCCTTCGGGCCAGGGATGGGCAAGGACGGAACGCGTCGCCGAGAGGGCGGCTGAGACCGCGCCCTTCGCGCTGGGAAACGCTACGAAGAAGGCATCGCCCTGGGTATCGACCTCCCGGCCCGCATAGGCCTGGAAGGCGGAGCGGAAGAGCCGCCGGTACGCCGCCAGCACGTCCGCGTAGCGGTCGCCCAGATGCTGGAGGAGTCGCGTGGATTCCTCGATGTCCGCGAAGAGAAAGGTGACCGTCCCCATCGGGAGCGTCATGGCCTCTATCCTCGGGGCGAAGGCGGAGCGATCTGCTCGGACCCGACGAGCACGATCGCCACACCGAATGGATCGGTCAGCACAAGAGAGCCATCCTCCTGCCGGAAGGTCATTCCTTGTTCCGTCAGGTGTCGTTCCAATGCGCTGATGGACTCTGCGGGGAGCTGCCAAGTGTAGCCGACGAGTCCGCCGGCGCCCGAGGGTGGGCGCCGGGGCCTCCCCCAGATGTTGAGGCCGAGGTGGTGGTGATAGTTCCCCGCCGCCAGGAAGAGCGCGCCCGGGTAAGTGCGCTGGGTGACCGTGAGCCCGAGGCCGCCCGCGTAGAAGGCCTCGCCCATGCTCAGGTCATCGACGCTCAGGTGCATATGGCCCAGCCGGGTCTCGGGGTGCAGCCCCGCGGCGGGAGCGGTGGCCACTAGCCCGTCGACATCCAGGGCGTCGCTCACCATCGCCAGCTGCCCGTTCATGTAGACCCATTCCTTTCGCGGCCGGTCGCGCGCCAGCTCGATGCCGTTGCCCTCGGGATCGCGGAGGTAGACGGCCTCGGAGACGA
>JACQGZ010000028.1 GCA_016199305.1 Armatimonadota bacterium
CCCGCCGCCGCCACCAGGCCGATGCCCGGATTTCCGGTCGTCTGCGCCACGGCGAAGGCCAGGAAGGCGCCCAGGATCATCATCCCTTCGACTCCCAAGTTCACAACACCTGAGCGCTCGGCGTAGATCTCGCCCAGCGCCGCCCACAGCAGCGGGGTCCCGAGGGCGAGGGCCCGAACGATGGTGGTGAGGACGTCTTCCATCATCCGTCCCCTCCGCTGACGCCCGGAGCGCCGGAGTCGGCCCCCACGACCGGCAGCGGCTCGCGCGCCGCGCGGGCCGGCGCCCAGCGCACGCGGTAGTGCATCAACCGCTCGCTGCCGATCAGGCAGAAGAGGATCAGGCCGTTGAAGACATCGGTCACGCGCGCCGGCATCTGCAGGCCTACGCGCATGACATCACCCGCGGAGAAGACCACTCCCAGGAAGACCGCGGTCACGATGGCTGCCAGCGGGCTTCCCCGGGCCAACCAGGCGACGATGATCGCCGCGTACCCGTAGCCGAGGGAGATCTGGGTGGGGTCGAGGAGGCGGTGGTGAATGCCGCCGACCTCCCCCACACCGGCCAGCCCGGCCGCGCCGCCGGCCAGCAGCATCACCACCAGGGTGGTGCGCGCGGGGTCGATCCCGGCGTAGCGGGCCGCCTCCGGGCTCTCGCCCTGCACGCGGATCTCGAAGCCCAGCCGGGTCCGGCTCAACAACAAAGCGCTTCCCGCCGCCAGCGCCAGGCCGAGGGCCAGCGTGGGCCAGTGGATGCGCGTACCGGCGATGACGGGGATGATGCCCCCCGGGGGGAAGGCGTTCGTGAAGGCGAACCCGCGCATCTCCGGGCCCTTCCAGGGGCCGTGAACGAGCCACTGCACCAGGTAGAGAGCGATGTAGTTCATCATCAGCGTGGTGATGACCTCATTCACCGAGAGGCGCAGCCGCAGCACGGTGGGCAGCAGCCCCCAGAGCGCCCCGCCGACGAAGCCGGCCGCGAACATCGCCGGCAGCATCCACGGCGCGGGGATCTGGAACGGCAGGAAGAGGGCGACGCCGGTGGCCGCCGTCGCGCCGGCCAGGATCTGTCCCTCCGCGCCGATGTTCCAGAACTGCGCCCGGAAGGCCAGCACCAACCCCACGCCGGCCAGCATCAGCGGGATGGCATTCCGGCCGATCTCCGGCAGGGCCCTCGCGCTCATCAGCGTTCCGCGCACGATGACGCCGTAGGCCCGGATGGGACTGACCCCGTGACTCCAGAAGATCACCCCGGCCAGGAGCAGGGCGACGCCGATCGCCGCCAGGGAGACGCCCAGCACCCAGGTCCACGGGGGGGCCGCGCGCCGCTCGATCTCGAAGGGGCCGACCCGGCTCACACCGCCCGCCTCATGCCGCCTGTCCCGCCATCATCAAGCCGATGCGCTCCCGGTCCGCGCCGGCGGTGTCCACGATCCCCACGATCCGGCCCTCGAAGAGCACGGCGATCCGGTCGCTGAGGGCGAGGATCTCCTCCAGATCCTCGGAGACCAGGAGCACCCCCGCGCCCGCGGCCCGGCGGCGCAACAGGAGGGTCTGGATCTGCTCGGTCGCGCTCACGTCGAGCCCGAAGGTCGGGTGGGCGGCCACGATCAGCCCCGGGGCGCCCGAGAGTTCCCGCGCCAGAATCAGTTTCTGGATGTTGCCGCCCGAGAGCAGGCGCGCGGGGGTATGCGGTCCGGGGGTGGCGATCTCGTACTCCGCGATCATCCGCTCGGCGAACCGGGTCACCGCCTGCGTGTCCAGGAGCGGGCCGCGGGAGAACGGGGGATAGCGGTAGCTGTTGAGGACCAGGTTCTCTCCGACCGACATCGCGGGCACGATGCCCATCCGCACCCGCTCCTCCGGAATGTGCGCCACGCCGGCCTCATGCACCGCGCGGGCGGAGCGGTTGGTGACGTCGCGGACCAGCACCCGCACATGCCCCTGCAACGTCGGGCGCAATCCGGTGATGACCTCCACCAGTTCCCGCTGGCCGTTGCCGGCCACTCCGGCCATCCCCAGGATCTCCCCGCGGCGCACCGTGAAGGAGACGCCCCGCAGCGCGGGCAGCCCGCGGTCTCCCTGCGCCCAGAGCTCCTCGGCGGCCAGCGCCTCCTCCGCGGAAGGCGTGCCGGTCTTCGGCCGGCGAAAGTCCACGTCGCGGCCCACCATCATGCGGGCAAGGCTGCGCACATCCGCCTGGGCCACCGGGATCGTGTCCACCACCCGGCCCCGCCGCAGCACGGTCACCCGATCGGCTACCTCCATGACCTCGTCCAGTTTGTGGGTGATGAAGATGACGGCGTGCCCCTCCTCCTTCATCCGCCGCAGCACGGTGAAGAGGCCTCTCGCCTCCTGCGGCGTGAGCACGCTGGTCGGTTCGTCCAGCACCAGGATCTCGGCTCCCCGCAGGAGCGCCTTGAGG
>JACQGZ010000179.1 GCA_016199305.1 Armatimonadota bacterium
GAGCGTCGGCGCGAGCAGCAGGGCGGCGGCCACAAACATGGACAACAACCCTCGCCATGACATGGGGTCGTCCCTCCTTTGATGAGTTGTCTTGCTGGCTCCGGGAGGTTTCGGCAGGTGTCGCCGGCGATCCTCCTGAATGGGTCGCCCGTGTCCGGGTGGGCCGATCTCGACCGGGAACTGTCTGACCGCTTCGTCGCCACGGCACGCTACCACGTTCGCGCGCCGGGCCGGGTCAACCTGATCGGGGAGCACACCGACTACAACGAGGGCTTCGTCCTGCCGGTGGCGATCGACCGGGCGGTGCGCCTCGCCGCCGCCCCCACCGCAGACCCCCTGCTGCGATTCCGGTCGCGGCAATTCGACGAAGAGGTGGCCCTTCCGGTGGACCGGCCGGAAGAGCCACGCCTGCCCCAGTGGACTCGGTACATCCAGGGGGTGGCCGGCCAGCTGCTCCGGGCCGGCGTGACCCTGCGGGGGACCGCCGCCGTCGTGGACGGGGATCTCCCGCCGGGAGCGGGGTTGTCCAGTTCGGCGGCCCTGGAGGTGGCGGCCGCCCTGGCGCTGCTGGCAATCGCCGGCGCCACGCTCGCCCCACGCCAGGTGGCCGCTCTCGCCCAGCGGGCCGAAGTGGAATTCGTGGGCGTGCGCTGCGGCATCATGGACCAGCTGACCGTCGCCTTGGGACGGCCGGGGCACGCGCTGCTCATCGACTGTCGCAGTCTGGAGATCTCCTACATCCCGCTCCCGCCGACGCTGGCGCTGGTCGTCTGCGACACCGGTGTGCGGCGGGCGCTGGGGGAGTCGGCCTACAACGACCGGCGCCGCGAGTGTGAGGTGGCCGTGCACCGCCTCCGCCGCGTCAGGCCGCAGATCCGGGCCCTGCGCGACGTTGGGCCCGAGGAATCGTCCCTACTGGACGACCTCCCCCAGCCCCTGCGGCGGCGGGCGCGGCACGTGGTGACCGAGAATCAGCGCGTCCGCGACGCGGTCGAGGCCCTCCGCCGCGGGGACGGCGTCGCGGTGGGCCGTCTCCTGAACGCCTCCCATGCCAGCCTGCGCGACGACTATGCGGTCAGCGTCCCGGCCCTCGAAGCTATGGTGGAAGCGGCCATGGCGGCCCCCGGCGCGTTGGGGGCCCGCCTGACCGGCGCGGGCTTCGGCGGCGCGGTCCTCGCCCTGGTGGAGCGGGACGCGACCGGCGTCTTTGTCGAGTGGACCCGCACGGCGTACCAGACAGCCACCGGCCGGGAGGGCGCCTTCCGGGTGTGCGCGGCCTCCGGTGGCGCGGAGGTGGAGCTCACAGGCGCCCCGGGATGAAGGTCGTCAGGATCCCGTCGCACTGCTTCTGCCCGTCGCGCCAGCGGTCGAGGGGTTTGGCGCACACCACGTACCGCAAGGCGGAGGGCCCGGTGACGAGCAGGCCCACCGAGGCCCACTCCGATGCCTGCGAGGTGCCGGTGACCTCGAAGCGGTGCCAGCGGAGGCCCTGGTTGTCGCGGAATCGCCGAAAGCCGGAGACGCCGTGGATCGGCAGCAGACGCAGGCCGACGCGGCGCGCCTCATCATCCTCTAGCGGACCGGGTTGGGCCACGGTGAAGACCAGCAGGAATTCCGAAGAGGTGAGATGAGGCGCCTCCCCGCCGGGCGCCCCCGGGGGGAGGAACCAGACCCGCTCATCCTTCTCGCCCCGCGCGATCTGCCACCCGGCCGGATAGGTGATCGTGAACGTCTGGGCCTCGCTGCTGAAGATGGCGTAGGCCGACGGCCGCGCGCAGGCGGGGAGGCCGAGGAGGGCGAGGGCGGCGGCGATCAGGCGAACCTGGCTCATGTCTGTATCCTACGCGCTTCGCCCTTGACCTTGGAGCCGCCGTCCGAGAATAGTGGGAGGAAGAGCCGAGATGCTGCCCTTCGCCATCGACCCCCAGGTGGCGGACCATGTGCGCGTCGGCGTGATCGAGGCGCGCAACCTGCTGGTCCGCCCGCATGATGCGGACCTGCGCGCCGCCCTCGATGCCACCGGCCGGGCGCTGCGGGAACGGCACGCCGGCCTCGAGCCCGCGCAGATCGAGGGCCTCCGGCCGGCCCGCGACCTCTACCGGCGCCTGGGCGTGGACCCGACCAGGCTCCGCCCATCCTCGGAAGCCCTGCTGCGCCGGGTGCTGCGCGGCGAGGAGCTCCCCGCCATCAACACGCTGGTCGATGTCAGCAACCTGTGTTCGCTGGAATTCCTCCTGCCCATCGGTCTGCACGATCTGGACGCGGTCCGGGGCCCGCTCACCCTGCGGCGCGGCCGGGTCCTGGAAGGCTATGAGGCGATCGGCAAGGGATGGTACTCCGTCGAAGGACGGCTGACGCTGGCCGATGACGTCGGCCCCTGTGGCTCGCCCAGCAGCGACTCCCAGCGGACGATGATCAGCGCCTCCTCCGTCCGCTGCCTGATGGTGATCTATGCCCCTAGCACGCACCCCGCCGATCGGATGGCCGAGCAGGTCCGGCTCGCGGCCGCGCGCATCCAGCGCTTCGACGGTGGCACCATCGTCGGAGAGGCGGTTCTTCCGTGAGGAAAGCGTCTCCGCCCTCGGCGGGGCGGGGCCGGTGATGCGCGTCCAGGAACTGCGCGCGCCCGCGCCGGTGGAGCGCGGACCCCTCGCCCTTGCCGACCGGCCTATCCCCGCCCCCGGGCCGGGGGAGGCCCTCCTGCGGATCGCCGCCTGCGGGGTGTGCCACACCGACCTGCACATCGTGGAAGGGGACCTCCCGCCCCGCCGGCCGGTGATCGTCCCGGGACACCAGGTGGTCGGCGTCGTGGAACGCGCCGGCTCGGGCGTCGGCCTGGCGGAGGGGAGTCGGGTCGGGGTGACCTGGCTGTACTCCTCCTGCGCCCACTGTCCGGCCTGCCGGCGGGGCGAGGAGAATCTCTGCCCGGAGGCGCGGTTCACCGGCTACGACGTCGACGGCGGGTATGCCGGCTTCATGCTCGCCGACGCCCGCTACGTCTATGCGATTCCCCAACGGTTTACCGCCGCGGAGGCCGCGCCGCTGCTGTGCGCCGGGGTCATCGGCTACCGCTCGCTGCGTCGCGCGGAGGTGCGTCCCGGGGACCGCGTGGGGCTCTACGGCTTCGGGGCCTCCGCCCACATCGCCCTGCAGGTGGCGCTGCACTGGCGCTGTGAGGTCTTCGTCGTCACGCGCGGCGCCGGCCACCGCCGGCTCGCCGCCGATCTGGGCGCCGCCTGGACCGGCACCGCCGAGGACCGTCCCCCCGCGCCCCTGGACCGGGCGATCCTCTTCGCGCCGGCCGGGGCGCTCATTCCCCCGGCCCTGACGGCGCTGCGCCCCGGCGGAACGCTGGCCATCAACGCCGTCTACCTGGATCGGATCCCGGAGATGGACTACCGGTTGCTGTACGAGGAGCGCACGCTGCGCTCGGTGACGAACCTGACGCCGCAGGACGCGCGCGAGTTCCTCGCCCTGGCGGCCGAGATCCCGGTGCGCGCGGCGGTGGAGACCTTCGCGCTGGAAGACGCCAACGCGGCGCTCCAGAGACTGAAGCGCCGCGAGGTTCAGGGGGCCGCGGTCCTGGCTATCTCCACTTGATGGTGCAGCCGCGTGGCGGCGTCTCGGCGACGGCGGGGACGCGCCCGGCCAGCACCGCGTCGATCGCCTCGCGGAAGTACGGCTGCCGCACCGCGGTGGGGTCGTCCACGCTGTCGTCCGTGGCGCCGTGGTAGCGCAGGGTCCGGTCGGCATCGAAGAGGAAGATCTCCGGCGTGCGGGTCGCGCCGTACTGGCGGGCCACCGCCTGGGATTCGTCAAACAGATACGGGAAGGGGTACCCCTTCTCGCGGGCGCGGACCTGCATCCCCTCGAAGGAGTCAGCCGGATACTTCGCCGGGTCGTTGCTGTTGATGAGGATGAAGCGCACGCCCCGCTCCGCGTACTCCCGCTGCAGGGCGATCACGCGATCCTCCCAGGCGCGGACGTAGGGGCAGTGGTTGCACCAGAAGATCACCGCCAGCGCCGCGGCGTCGCGAAACGTCTCCGGGCCGTAGGTCCCCCCGTCGGTGCCCGGGAGCGTGAAGGAGACCATCTGCTCGTTGGTCGCCAGCGTCATACCCTCACTCCTTTCGACGAGTCCGCGGCCGCCGCCCGCACGGCGCGGCGGATCGTCTCGCGGGAGGGCAGCGGCGACGGCCGTCCGTCCTCCCGCAGGTAGAGGCGGCAGGTCAGCCGGCCCTGCGCGGCGCGTGCGGTCTCGGCCTGGATATCGCGGCCGTCCACGCGGATCGTCGGCGATCCCGGGAAGGCGAGGGCCTGGGCCGCCTCCTCCGTGCCGACGTGCGTGA
>JACQGZ010000169.1 GCA_016199305.1 Armatimonadota bacterium
CCTCTTGACCGCAGATGTAGAACGCGCGCGGTGTTGGTCGAGGAGGAAGAACTCCTCCGTGAGATCCTCGTTGATCAAGTGGACGCGGTAGAGCGCGCTCAAGTATCCGGCGAGCCAGCCGTACAGGTACGGAACGGACTCGTCCGGAGGCGGCGGCGACTTGAAGAAGCGCGGCAGATGATGAACCTGGATCTGCCGCTCATGCCGGGCGACAACGCTGTTCGGGAACCACTTAAGCAGTGGTGCGTCCTTCACCGGATCGAGCTGCGCCATGCTGCCCGTGCCGTTCAGCGTGCCGTCCCCGAAAGTGATACCGTGAGCGATGCCGACGGGTGACGGAGTAGTCAGTTGGACTCGGCTGCGGGGAAACGTCCAAGCCAGGAGATCCCCAGGCTTCAGATCATGTGTACGAGCCTCCTTCGTTTTATGGCGCGTCTTTCCTGTTCGGACAAACCAGCGGTGCTCGGGGGTGGCGTGGATCTCCTTGATCTGGCGATTCCTGGTCAGGGTCAGACGCATCAGTGGCTGAGCGCCGAACGAATAGAAGGGCGCTTCAACCCAGTTGGCGTCGCGACCGAGCACCCGATGAACCCCACCCGTCAGGTCCCGAATCGGGCGCACACCCTCCCACGTGATGACCCTCGTCTCTCCAGCGAGGCAGTAGAAGAGCCCCCGCTCCGGATCGACGTGGAAGGACGGGGTCTTCTCCTGGTGAAAGGGGCAGAGCCCCTTGTACTGGCGCCCCGCCTTCTTCAGCGCGACGTGGCCGGAGACCAGATCGACCAGGCTGATCCGCTGGCGGATCTCATCGCGCGCATCGGTGAACCGGTTCCGCATAGCGCCCGTCAGTGCGCGGCCGCCTCCTTCTGCTTCTTCGCCTCGGCGACCACCCGCTCGGCCACGTGCCCCGGCACCTCTTCGTAATGAGAGAACTCCATCTCGAAGGCGCCGCGGCCGCCGGTGATGGAGCGGAGATCCGAGGCATAGCGCAGCGCCTCGGCCTGGGGGATCTGGGCCCGCACCACGGTCGTCCCGTCCCCCTGCGTCTCCATGCCGGAGATGCGCGCCCGCTTGGCGTTGAGGTCGCCGATGATGTCCCCCATCACCTCCTCGGGCACCCGCACCGCCAGGTCCATGATCGGCTCCAGCAGCACCACCTGCGCCTGGGTGGCGGCCTCCTTGAACGCCATCGACCCGGCGATCTGAAAGGCGATGTCGGAGGAGTCCACCGGGTGGTACTTGCCGTCGGTCAACCGCACCCGCAGGTCGACGACCGGGTAGCCCGCCAGCACCCCCTCCTCCAGCGCCTTGCGCACCCCCTTCTCCACGGAGGCGATGAACTGATTGGGGATGGCCCCGCCGAAGATCTCGTCCACGAACTCGAAGCCCCCGCCGCGCGGCACCGCTTCTACCTCCAGCTCGCAGACGCCGTACTGGCCGCGCCCGCCGGTCTGCTTGACGTAGCGGCCCTGCGCGGACCCCTTCCGTTTGACGGTCTCTCGATAGGCCACCCGCGGCGTGCTGAGGGTGACCTCCACCCCGAACTTCCGCTTCAGGCGGTCGGCGATGATCTCCAGGTGGGAATCCCCCATCCCGGAGAGGACGGTCTGCTTCAGTTCAGCGTCGCGGCGCACCCGGACGGTCGGGTCCTCCTCGGCCAGGCGGTGCAGGGCGCTCCCCAGCTTGTCCTCATCGGCGCGCGACTTGGGCTCGATGGCCAGCGTCATCGCCGGTTTGGGGAAGCGGATCGGTTGCAGCTGGAGGGGCGCCTCCTTCGCGCAGAGCGTGTCGCCGGTCTCGGTCTCGGCGAGTTTGGCCACCGCCCCGATGTCCCCCGCCGGGATCTGGGCCGCGGCCTCCTGGTGCTTCCCCCGCAGATAGTAGAGGGTGCCCACCCGCTCGATCTTGTCGCGGGTCGCGTTGTAGACCTGGGAGTCGCTGGCCAGCCGGCCGGCGTAGACGCGGAAGTAGGAGAGTTTCCCCACGTAGGGGTCGGCCATCGTCTTGAAGACCAGCGCCGCCAGGGGCGCGTCCGCCGTGGCGTCCCGGGTGACCTCCCCCCCGCGCGGCGCCTGCCCGGACACGGTCGGGGTCTCCGCCGGCGAGAACAGCAACTCGACGATGGCGTCGAGGATCGGCGGAAGGCCGGTCCCCTTCCCCCCGGCCGCGCACACCACCGGCACCAGCGTCCCCGCCCGCACCCCGCCGTGGAG
>JACQGZ010000173.1 GCA_016199305.1 Armatimonadota bacterium
CCGCTTCTTCGGCGGCCGGCAGCCGTTGTGTGGAATGGGGGTGACGTCCTTGATCAGGCTGACTTCCAGCCCCGCCGCCTGGAGGGAGCGGATCGCCGCCTCCCGCCCGGCCCCGGGCCCCTTGACGTAGACCTCGACCTGGCGCACCCCGTGCTCCATGGCCTTGCGCGCCGCCGCCTCCGCGGCCAGGCCGGCCGCGAAGGGCGTCCCCTTGCGGGATCCCTTGAACCCGGAGGTCCCGGCCGAGGACCAGGCCAGCACGTTGCCCTGCGGGTCGGCGATCGTGACGACCGTGTTGCTGAAGGTGGACTGGATATGGGCCACCCCGGAGGGGATGTTCTTCCGTTCCTTGCGCCGACCTCGCGGCCGCTGGGCCATCGCTCTGCTCCTCCCGTTAGGTCCTGGGCGCGGGTGCCGGCGGCGGCGCCCCCGGCGTCGTCGTCCTGGCGGCGCGGCGCACCCCGACCGTCTTCTTCGGACCCTTGCGGGTGCGCGCGTTCGTGCGCGAGCGCTGCCCGCGCACCGGCAACCCCTTGCGGTGGCGCTGTCCCCGGTAGCTGCCGATTTCCATCAGGCGGCGGATGTCCATCGTCACCTCGCGGCGCAGGTCCCCCTCCACCTTGTAGGTGCGGTCGATGAACTCCCGCAGCCGGGTGACCTCCTCCTCGCTGAGGTTGCGCACGCGGGTCTCCGAGCTGACGCCCGTCGCCGTCAGGATCTGCCGCGCCCGGCCGATCCCCACGCCGAAGATATACGTCAGCGCGACCTCCACCCGCTTGTCCCGCGGCAGGTCTACACCCGCAATCCGCGCCATCTGTGACCCTCCTCTGCGCCGCCGGGCCCGCGCCTACCCCTGCTTCTGCTTGTGCTTGGGGTTGTCGCAGATCACCAGCAGCCGCCGTCCGCGCTTCACGATCTTGCACTTTTCACACATCCGCCGGACCGATGCCCGTACTTTCATCGTTCTGCTCCTCGCGCTCCTTGCGCTCCTTGCGCTCCGCTATCGATAGCGGTAGGTGATGCGTCCCCGGGTCGGGTCGTAGGGTGACAGTTCCACCTTCACCCGGTCCCCGGGGAGGATGCGGATGAAGTGGATCCGCATCTTGCCGGAGATGTGGGCCAGGACCCTGTGGCCGCTGCTGAGCTCCACGCGGAACATCGCGTTCGGCAGCACCTCGGCCACCGTGCCCTCCACCTCGATCAGATCCTTCTTCGCCATCAGGCCTCCGCCGCTTCGCCGGCGGCACGGCGCTCGCCTCCGGCGTCGGGGGCGCCGACCGCCTCTGCCAGGGCCAGCCGGATCTCCTCATCACGCGGGGTCTCGCCCTGGGCCAGCCTGGCCGCCAGGGCGGGGGCCACCTCGTGCACGATCAGGTGCTTCACGTTCTTCTTCTTGGGACGGTCCATGCCGCGCCGCGCCCCGTCGGACACGAGCACCATGTCCACGCCGAGGGCGGCCACGACGACGTACCGGTCGCCCCGGTCGCGTCCCGCCCTGGAGGTGACCACCCGTCCCAACAGCGCCGTCGTGGCGTCGGAGACCACAACAATCCTTAATTATATGGGAGCCGAAACGGTGAGTCCAGTCAGGATCTCCGCTCCCTCCGGCCCCACCGCCACCGTGTGCTCGACGTGCGCCGAGCGGGCGCGGTCCCGCGTGCGCACCGTCCACTCGTCGGCGTCCACCACGACCGCGAAGCCGCCGGCGTTCACCATCGGCTCGATCGCCAGCGTCATCCCCGTCCGCAGCGGCACGCCGTCTCCCGGCGTCCCGAAGTTGGGCAGTTCCGGCCCCTCGTGCAGCGCGCGCCCGACGCCGTGCCCGGCCAGATCGCGCACGACCGAGAATCCCGCGCGCTCGACGAGCCGCTGCACGGCGTGGCCGATGTCGCCGGTGGTGCGCCCGGCGCGGGTCTCCGCGATCCCGGCGGCCAGCGCCGCCTCCGCCGTCGCCAGCAGACGGCGGGTGGACTCGTCCACCTCGCTGACCGCCACGGTCCTGGCGACGTCGACGTGGAAACCCTCCAGGTGGACGCCCAGGTCGATCGAGACGATGCTGCCTTCCCGCAGCCGCCGCGGCCCGGGGCTGCCGTGCACCACCTCGTCGTCCACCGAGACGCAGATGGAGGCGGGGAAGCCGCGGTACCCCTTGAAGGAGGGGGCCGCCCCGTGATCGCGGATGAAGGTCTCGGCCCGCCGGTCGAGCGCCGCCGTGCTCACGCCCGGCGCCACCGCCGCCAGCACCGCGGCCAGGGCGCGAGCGGCCAGCGCGCCCGCGCGGCGCATCCGCGCGATCTCCTCCGGCGTCTTGATCACGATCAGGCTCACGGCCGCGCCAGCGTCTCCTCCAGCCGGGCGTACACCGCCTCCTCGTCCCCTTCCGCGTCGAGGGCGACCAGGAGGGCCCGCACCCGGTAGAAGTCCAGGACGGGCGGGATCTCGTTCCGGTAGACCTCCATCCGGCGCCGGATCACCTCCGGACGGTCGTCCTCGCGCTGCAACAGCGGGCTGCCGTCGACGTCGCAGATCCCCTCAACGCGGGGCGGGGCGAACTCGACGTGGGAGATGTGCCCCGCGGCCTGGCAGACCCGCCGGCCGCCCAGCCGCCGGATCACCGTCTCCTCGCCAACCCGGAACTCTACCGCCCGGTCGATCCGCCGCTCCATGGCCGCCAGCACCGCCTCCAGTGCCTCGGCCTGCGGCAGGGTACGGGGGAAACCGTCGAGGACGAATCCCGCGCGCACGTCGGGGCGGGCCAGCCGCTCCTGCATGAGGCCGATCATGACGGCATCGGGCACCAGGTCGCCGGTGTCCATGTAGCGGCGCGCCTCACGCCCCAACGGCGTCCCGGCGGCGCCCGCCTCGCGCAGGATGTCCCCCGTGGCCACCTGCGGCAACCCGCGCCGCGCCGCCAGCAGGCGTGCCTGGGTCCCCTTCCCTCCCCCCGGTGGGCCGAAGAAGATCAGGTTCATTCACCGCATGAAGCCTTCGTAGTGGCGCATCAGGACGTAGGCCTCGATCTGCTTCATCGTCTCCAGGGCCACCCCGACGACGATGAGCAGGGAGGTGCCGGCCAGGTAGAAGGTGAGGGCGCCGCCGCCGCGGGAGAGGTAAACCGGCAGGACGGCGATCACGGCCAGGATGAGCGCGCCGACGAAGGTCAGCCGCTCCGTCACCCGCATCAGGTACTCGGTCGTCGGCTTGCCCGGCCGGATCCCCGGGATGAAGCCGCCGTACTTCTTGATGTTGTTGGCGACGTCGTTCGGGTCGAAGGAGACCGCGGTGTAGAAGTACGTGAAGATGATGATCAGGACGAAGTAGAGGGCGTCCCCCAGGGGCTGCCCCGGCAGGACCATCCCGGAGGAGCGCCGCAGCCACTCCACGGACGTAAACTGCGCGATCGTCTGCGGAAACTGCAGCACGGAGATGGCAAAGATGATCGGGATCACCCCCGCCTGGATCAGCCGCATCGGCAGGTGAGTGGACTGCCCCCCGTAAACCCGCCGCCCGACCACCCGTTTGGCATACTGCACCGGAATGCGCCGCGTCGCCTGGGTGACGGCCACGACCACGACGATGCTGCCCACGACGATGGCGACGTCCAGCAGGAAGGCCCACCACTTGATCTCGCCCAGCCCCACCAGGGCGACGGTGCGCCCGATCCGGTCGGGGAGCCGGGCGACGATCCCGCCGAAGATGATCAACGAGACGCCGTTGCCGACCCCGTGCTCGGTCATGATCTCCCCCATCCAGGTGAGGAGCATCGTGCCG
>JACQGZ010000174.1 GCA_016199305.1 Armatimonadota bacterium
GATCTGGATCACGGCGATCCTGGCCGCCCTCCTCAGCGCCGTGCCGCTCTTCCGCGAGTAGGCCGGGCGGCTCGGCCCCCAGCCAGTTACGCCGGCCGGGCGCCCCGTGCCCTGGCCACCTTGCGGATGGTCGCCGACACCCAGAACACGGACCAGGCCCCCAGGGCGATGCCGGCCAACGCGATCCGGCTCACGTCCACGATCGGCTCGACCCGCGTCCCCTCCGGGGTGATCTCCAGGACGGCCACCGGTCGCGCGCGCACCTGTCCGCCGCCTCCGCCCCCGCCCCCTTCCCGGGCCGGGGTGGTCTGGCCGTCAGTGCGCTCGGTCCCGCGCCCGTAGCCGAAGCCGAAGCCGTAACTGACGGCGGCCACCGGGATCACCGTGCGGTCGCCGACGGTCTTCGGCTCGCCGAAGACCTGTTTCACCGACGCGACCTCCTGGATGGTCGTCATCGCCTGCATGATCTGCTCACCGACCATGGCTCCACCTCCGTCTCACGATCCACAGCATCACCCAGATCCCAATGCCGGCGGCCACTATCCCCCGCAGCGCCTCGCCGGTGGCGTCGCGGATGACGATGCGCCGTTCCAGATCGCCCCGTCGCTCGATGGCGGCTATGGGCACCGCCCGGAGCAGACCGCCGCCCATGCCGTCGCCCCGTCCCGGCTGCATTCGGCCGATGCCGGTCACCCGCACGATGGGCACGATCTCCCGGTCGCCGACAGGGATCGGGTCGCCGGCCAGCGTTCGCGCGATCACGAGATCCTCACCCTTTCAGCGCTCCCGCCAGCAGGCCGCGCAGGAAGTAGCGCCCGAGGAAGACGTACACCAGCAGCGTCGGCAGCGCGGCCAGCAGCGCGCCGGCCATCTGCACGTTCCACTCCACGATCTGACTGCCGGCCAGGTTCTGGAGGGCGACGGTGATCGGCTGCTGCGCCGGGTTATTGGTGATCACCACCGCAAACAGGAACTCGTTCCAGACCGCCGTGAACTGCCAGATCAGAACGACGACGAACGCCGGCAGCGACAGCGGCAGGACGACGTGGCGGTAGATGCCGGCCAGCCCCGCCCCGTCGATGCGTCCCGCCTCGATGAGTTCGGTCGGCACGGAGGCGTAGTAGTTGCGGAAGATCAGCGTGGTGATCGGGATGCCGTAGACGATGTGCACCAGGGCGAGGCCGGGGATGGTGCCGTACAGGGAAAGGCCCAGGGCGTCGCCGGCCCGCTGCAGGAACTGCACCAGCGGGATGAGGACGCTCTGGTAGGGGATGAACATGCCGAACAGCAGGAGGGGGAAGAGGAGGTCGGCGCCGCGGAACTTCCACTTGGCCAGGATGTAGCCGTTGACCGATCCCAGCAGCGCCGTCACCAGCGTGGCCGGGATCACCAGGCGGACGCTGTTGGCGAAGTTGGGCGCGAGTTTCCCATAGGCCTTGGCGAAGGAATCGAGGGAGAAGGAGGAGGGCAGCACCCACATCCGGCTGAGGCTGACCTCCTGGAAGGACTTCAGCCCGTTGATCATCAGCACGTACACGGGCAGGAGGTAGAAGAGAGCGAAGAGGGTCAGCGTGGCATAGACCACCAGGCGCACCCAGCGCGGCCGCGGCCGAGCTGGGGCGACCGTTGCGATCGCGGGGATGGCCGCCTGCTGCGCCATCACGCCTCCGCCGCCGTGCGCGTGCCGTACCAGAGGTAGGGCACGATCAGCACCGCCACCAGGGCCAGCATGATGACGGCGATCCCCGCTCCTTCGGCGAAGCGGTTGCCGCGGAAGGTGGTCTCGAACATGAAGACGCCGGGGACGTCGGTGGAGAAGGCCGGGCCGCTGCCGGTCATGGCGAAGACCAGGTCGAAGATCTTCAGTGAGATGTGTCCCAGGACGATGACCGCGCTCAGGGTGACCGGGTGGAGGAGGGGCACGATGACGTGGCGGTAGAGCTGCCACTCGGACGCGCCGTCCATGCGCGCCGCCTCCATGAGTTCCTCCGGGATGCCCCGCAGTCCCGCCAGGTACATCGCCATGGTGAAGCCGGAGAGCTGCCACGTCGCTGCCAGGACAACCGAGAAGATGGCGGTGCGCGGCTCCGTGTACCAGGGTGAGCGGAGCGCCCCCAGCCCCAGTGACTCGAACAGCAGGTTGACCCCCGTGCTCGGGTTGAGCAGCCACTGCCAGGCCGTGCCGGTGACGATGAACGAGATGGCCATCGGGAAGAGGAAGATGTTGCGAAAGAGGGACTCGCCCCGCACCCGCTGGTCCAGCAGCACTGCCAGCAGGAAGCCGATGAGCAGGCACGCCGCCAGGAACGTGACGGTGAAGATGAGGGTGTTGCGCAGGTCCGCCTGGAAGCGGACGGTGGCGAAGAGGGTGCCGTAGTTCTGCAGCCCGGCGAAGGAGAGATCGGGGACGAACGAGTTCCACTGGCTGAGGGAGACGTACACGGTCCAGCCGATGAAGCCGTAGACGAAGATCCCCACAGCCGCGACCGAGGGGGTCAGGACGGCCACCGCGAGGATGCGGT
Organism: Armatimonadota bacterium; assembly: GCA_016199305.1. GTDB lineage: Bacteria > Sysuimicrobiota > Sysuimicrobiia > Sysuimicrobiales > Humicultoraceae > JACQGZ01. Next base: position 2,523 of record JACQGZ010000174.1, read on the forward strand.
CACGGTTGAGGCGCGGCATCGCTCACTGACGCCGAGGGGCGGGACTTCGCTCCCGCCCCTCAGATCTACCTCCCGCCCTCAGCGGGGCGGCAATCAACCGAGCCTTACTTCCGGCACATCTTGGCGCTGACGCAGGCGGCCTGCAGGGCCTTCTGCGCGTTCGCCACGTTCCGCCGCGTGACGAAGAGGTTGACGATGTCGTTGAACTGCGTGGCGAAGTCCTCCGGCGCCGCCGAGCCGTGCACCTCGCTGGGGATCAGCTTGTTCTTGGCGAAATCCGCGGCCGACGAACGCAGGTAGGCGTCGAACTTGCTCAGGTCGCAGTCGGTGCGGGCGCAGATGCTGCCCTTCAGCGGGTTGAAGGCCTCCTGCCCCGCCTTGGAGCCCGCCACGCGCAGCCAGTTCAGCGCCTGGTCCCGGTGCGGCGCCTTCTTGGGCAGGCCGAAGGTGTCGGTGACGACGACGAAGGTCCCGCCGGTCCCCGGCGCGGGCGCGAAGCCGTAGTTCACGTTGGGCTTCCACCCCTTGGAGGTGAAGTAGCCGGCGGCCCAATCGCCCATGATGTTCATCGCCGCCTTGCCGTCGATCAGCATCTGGGCGGCGGAGTCCCAGGTGCCGGCGGCATGGTCGGTGTTCACGTAGCCCAGGATCTTCGCGTAGTTCTCCAGGGCCTGCTTGACGCCGGCGCCCGCCCAGGAGGTCTTCCCGCTCCAGAGGCCCCGGTAGCCCTCGGGGCCCAGGGTGGCGGCCAGGATGTCTTCAAAGAGGTGGGCCGCCTCCCACTTGTTCTTGTCGCCCAGGGCCAGCGGCGTGATCCCCTTGGCCTTCAGCGCGTCCGCCACCTTGAAGAACTCCTGCCAGGTGGTCGGGGCGGCGAGTTTGTTGTCGTCGAAGATCTTCTTGTTGTACCAGAGGACGTTCCCCCGGTGCACGTTCACCGGGACGGAGTACATCTCGCCCTGGTAACTGACGATGTCCACCAGGTCCTTGGGCAGGACTGACAGCCACCCCTCGCTGCGCGCGAGCGAGGTGATCGGCTCCATGAAGCCCGTCTTGACCCAGGTGCTGGTCAGTTCTTCTCCGCCGTGGACCTGGAAGGAGTCCGGCGGCTTACCGCCCTGCATCCGGGTCTTCAGCACGGCCTTGGCGTTGGTGCCGGCGCCGCCGGCCACGGTGGCGTTGATGATCTCGGTCCCGGGATAGCGCTGCTTGAAGATCTGGAACATGGCATTGAGGCCGTCGGCCTCGCCGCCGGCGGTCCACCAGGAGAAGATCTCCAGCTGGTTCGCGGCGCCTGCCTGCACGCCGGTAATCACCGGCGTAGCGAGCAGGGCCAGGGACAGGAGCAACGATAGGCGCGCCTTCCATGACATCGTTCTCGTCCCCCTTTGCGCCCTGATCTTGGTTGTGCGGTTCGGGCGGTCTGACAGTTCGGCAGGGGAAGGAACCGCTCCTCCTGAAAGGGTCGGCGTGCGCCCTGCCAGCGATGCGGAGCCGCTCTTCCGCGCCCGCTTCGGCCGTCCGCCCTCCTACCTGGTGCGGGCGCCCGGCCGGGTCAACCTCATCGGCGAGCACACCGACTACAA
>JACQGZ010000175.1 GCA_016199305.1 Armatimonadota bacterium
CGAGGAGGTGCGCGAGCATCTGGCCGATCTGATCGCCCGCAAGAACGTCACCGACGAGGTGAACCGGCGGGTGGCCGAGCGGTTGGAGGAGCGGCAGGCGGCGTTCATGCAGGATCTGCGACTGGAGGTGCTGCGCGAGGGGGGAGGCGTGGAGACCGCGCAGAGCGAGCGCCGGCTGGCCGAACTGGAGCGCCTGGAGCAGGTGCGCGTGGCCCGCCCTGTCCTGGAGCAGGTCCGGCCGCGCACGTTGCGCCAGGTGGTCGGCCAGGAGCGGGCGGTGCGGGCGCTGCTGAGCAAGCTGGCCGTGCCCTTCCCGCAGCACGTCCTCCTGTACGGACCGCCCGGCGTCGGGAAGACGACCGTCGCGCGGCTGGCGCTGGAGCAGGCCAAGCGGCTGCGCTTCACGCCCTTCAGCCCCGCCGCGCCCTTCATTGAGGTGGATGGCTCCGCGCTGCGCTGGGATGGGCGCGAGGCGACCAGCCCGCTGCTGGGATCGGTGCACGACCCGATCTATCAGGGCAGCCGGCGCGACCTGGCCGAGAGCGGTATCCCCGAGCCCAAGCTCGGGCTGGTCACCCGGGCGCACGGCGGGGTCCTGTTCATCGATGAAATCGGCGAGCTGGACCCCGTCTTGCAGGCGAAACTGCTGAAGGTGCTGGAGGACCGGCGGGTCCACTTCGAGTCCTCCTACTACGATCCCAGCGATCCGGCGCTGCCGGCGTACATCCGCCGTCTCTTCGAGCAGGGCGCGCCCGCCGACTTCGTGCTGATCGGGGCGACGACGCGGGAGCCGGAAGAGATCAGCCCGATGATCCGCTCGCGCTGCGCGGAGATCTACTTCGGGACGCTGTCGCCGGATCACATCCTCACGATCGTCCGCGCCGCCGCCCGCCGGCTGGGGGTCGAACTCTCCCGCCAGATCCCCGACCTGATCAGCGAGTACACGGTGGAAGGGCGGAAGGCGGTGAACCTGCTGGCGGATGCCTACGGCATGGCCCTGCACCGCCGCCGGGGGCGCGGCGGGCGCATCCGCCTGAGGCGGGAGGATCTGCTGGAGGTGATCCACACCAGCCGGCTGGCGCCCTCGGTGCCGCCGCGGGCCCAGGAGAAGGCGGAGACCGGCCGGGCGTTTGCCCTCGGCGTGGCCCACTACGTCGGGTCGCTCATCGAGATCGAGGCGGCCGCCTTTCCGGCGGCGCGCAAGGGCCAGGGCGCCATCCGCTTCAACGAGACGGCGGGGACCATGGCGAAGGATTCCGTCTTCAACGCCGCCTCCGTCCTGCGGCAGATCGCGGGGATCGACATCAGCAACTACGACCTGCACGTCAACGTAGTGGGCGGCGGGCTGATCGATGGGCCGAGCGCCGGGCTGGCCGTGCTGCTGGCGATGATGAGCGCGATCCAGCGCCGTCCTTTGCGGCAGGACGTGGCCATGACCGGGGAGGTCTCGATCCAGGGGAAGGTGCGCCAGGTCGGCGGCATTCCGGAGAAGCTGTACGGGGCGCGCCAGGCCGGGATGCGCAAGCTGATCATTCCGGCCGAGAACGCCGCCGAGGCCGGGGAGCCGCCCCGCGGCCTGGAGGTCGTCCAGGTGGCGACGGTGGAGGAGGTTTTGCCCCACCTGTTTGCCCGCTGAGGGCCGACTGAGGAAGGGCTGCGCCAGGGTCTCTCCCCGCGGAAGTGTCCTGTAGTTCTGGAGCGGGGGACGCTCTCTCAGCCCCCCGTATCCCCAGGTTGTCCACCGAAAATTCCCCCTATTTCGCCGTGAAATAGCGCATCGCCCACAAGGAAATCCACAGAGCGGCTCGGCAATTCGTGATGGTGGAGAGTTCCCCCCCCGAGGGCGGCGAGAAGCCACTGGAAATATACAAACATTTGTTCGATACTACAGGATAGAACTCACCCCGGAGGACGGCTCATGCGGGTTATGCCCCTCGAACGTGTACCTCCCCAAAGCCTCGATGCCGAGCAGGGAGTGCTCGGCTCGATGCTGCTGGAGCGCGATGCCATCGCCAGGGTCGTCGAGGTCATCCGCGGCGACGACTTCTACCGCGACGTCCACCGGCGCATCTTCGAGGTGATGATCGATCTCTTCGACCGCGGCGAGCCGGTGGATCTGATCACCGTCACCGACCGCCTCAAGGGCCGCGGGCAGCTGGATGACGTCGGGGGCGCCGCGTACGTGACGTCGCTGCTGGACGCGGTGCCCACCGCGGCCAACGTCGAGTACTATGCGCGGCTGGTCTTGCAGAAGTCGCTGCTGCGGCTGCTGATCGCGGCGGGGACCGAGATCGTCTCGATGGGATTTCGCGAGGAGCAGGAGGTTGAGGTGCTCCTCGACCAGGCGGAGAAGCTGGTCTTCGGGATCGCCAGCCGCCGCATGACCCAGGACTTCCTGCCGATCCGCGAGGTGCTGCAGGAGTCTTTCGACCGCATCGACCGGCGCTATCAGGACAAGGGCACGGTCACCGGCACCCCGACGGGCTACGTCGACCTCGACCGCATGACCGCCGGGCTGCAGCCCGCGGACCTCGTCATCGTCGCGGCCAGGCCCGCGATGGGCAAGTGCCTGAAGTACGACGCCGAGATTCTCGACGCGCAGACAGGCGCCGTCCACACGATTCAAGAGCTCGTGGGGGCGCGCCGGGCCTCGCTGTTCACCCTCGATGACTCGATGCACCTCGTTTCGACCGCCCCCAGTCAGTTTGTGGATGACGGGATCAAGCCCGTCTTCCGCGTCCGGCTGGGCAGCGGCCGCGCCGTGGAGACCACGTTGTCCCACCCCTTCCTGACCCCCACAGGCTGGCGCGCCCTCCACGATCTGGCTCCGGGGACGCTGTTGGCGGTGCCCCGGAGGCTGCCCGTCTTCGGTGCCCTCGATCTGCCGGCGGCGGAGGTGTGCCTGCTGGCCTATCTCACGAGCGGGCGGTTGCCGGCGTCGGCGACGCTGGCGGCCGATTTCGCGGACGCCGCCGCCGCGGCCGACGCCATCCGGTCGGGCCATCCCGGGGAGGCGCGCCGCGCGGGCTTGGGGGCCGCCGTCTCGGGCGGTTCCGAGGCGGCCGGCGCGGTGGAGGCCGTGCGCGCGCACTATGCCGGGCTGGATGGGTCCCCGGCGGTGCGCTTCATTCCGCCGGAGGTTCCCACGCTGCGCCGGGAGAAACTCGCCCTCTTCCTGAACCGCCTGCTGGCGGCGGCCGGGGTCGTCACCGGCGAGGACGACACCCTCTCGCTGGAGGCGGAGCTGCTCTCCCCCCGCATCGCCCGGCAGATCCAGCACCTGTTGCTGCGCTTCGCGGTGGCCGCCGCCGTCGACGGCGTCCACCTGCGGGTCCCGCCGGCTTCCATCGCCACCCTGATCCGGGAGGTCGGCCTCCTCGGCCACGAGCGGCTGCGGCGCTGGGCCCGCAACCAGCAGCGCAGCCTGCTGGACGAGGTGGACGTGATGTGGGACGCGATCGTGACGATCGAGGAGATCGGCGCCTTCCAGGTGTACGACCTCTCCGTGCCGGCGACCCACAACTTCATCGCCAACGACGTCTGCGTGCACAACACGACTTTCTGCCTGAACATCGCCCAGCACGCCGCCCTGGCGCACAAGAGCCCCGTGGCCATCTTCAGCCTGGAGACCAGCAACGAGCAGGTCGTCCAGCGCATGCTGGCGAGCGAGGCGGAGGTGGACGGCTCCCGCCTGCGCACGGGCTTCCTCTCCGACAGCGACTGGCCCAAGCTGGCCAACGCGATGGCCCGCCTCAGCGAGGCGCCGATCTTCATCGACGACAGCGCGACGATCAACGTCATCGAGATGCGGGCGAAGGCCCGCAAGTTGAAGGCGGAGCACGGGCTGGGGTTGATCATCATCGACTACCTGCAGATGATCCACTCCTACAAGCGCACGGAGAACCGACCGCAGGAGATCTCGGAGATCGCCCGGGCGACGAAGTCGCTGGCCAAGGAACTGAACGTGCCGGTGATCGCCATCTCGCAGCTGTCGCGGGCGGTGGAGATGTTAGGGA
>JACQGZ010000180.1 GCA_016199305.1 Armatimonadota bacterium
CGGCTCGCCGGCCCTTTCGCGGCGGCGGCCGGCGCCGTCGCCGGCGCGATGGCCCTCTTCCATCTCTACACCGCCCGTTTCGGGCTGCTGGAGACGCTGCGGCAGCGCTCCGCGCACCTCGCCTTTGTGATGGTCCTCGTCTTCCTGCTCTATCCGGCGCGGCGGCGCCACGCCGGTGCGACCCGCTTCGGCCCCCTCGATGGGCTGCTGGCCGCCTCCGCCGCCGCCCTGATGCTCTACCTGTTCGTCAACCACCACGCGCTGGCGAGCCGCGCCGGCAGGCTGACCGCGCTCGACCTCGTCGTGGGTATCCTGGGAACACTCGCCGTGCTGGAGGCCGGCCGGCGGGTGCTCGGCGTGTTGCCGGTGATCGCTGCGGCGATGCTGATCTACCCGTTCATCGGCCATCTCCTGCCCGGGGCGCTGGCGGTGCCGCCGGTTTCCGTCCCCCGCGTCATCGAGCACATGTTCTTCACGACGGAAGGAATCTTCGGCATCCCGGTCGGCGTCTCGGCGAGTTTCGTCTTCATGTTTGTCCTCCTGGGCGCCTTCCTGGAACGCACGGGGTTGGGCCAGCTCTTCGTCGACGTCGCCATCGCCCTCGCCGGCTGGATGACCGGCGGTCCGGCGAAGGTCTCGGTCCTCTCCAGCGCCTTCATTGGCACGATCTCGGGGAGTTCCGTGGCGAACGTGGTCGCGGACGGGGTCTTCAATATCCCGCTGATGAAGCGCCTGGGCTACGAGCCCCGTTTCGCCGGCGGCGTGGAGGCGGCGACCTCGGTGGGCGGCCAGTTGATGCCCCCGGTGATGGGGGCGGCCGCCTTTGTCATGGCGGAGTTCCTGGGGGTGCCCTACCTGACGATCGTCAAGGCGGCGGCCCTGCCCGCGATCTTCTACTTTCTGGCCGTAGGACTGATGATCCACTTCGAGGCCAAGCGGTTGGGCCTGCGCGGCCTGCCCCGCGAGCAGTTGCCGGCGGTGGGGCAGGTCCTCTGGAGCCGGGGCTACCTGGTGGCCCCCCTGGTCTTCGTCGTGGGCTTCCTCCTCCGCGGGTACACGCCCATGACCGCGGCCTTCTGGGGCATCGCCGCCTCCACGGGCGTCCACCTGATCACCGTCTGGAAGGAGGGAGGCCCGGCCCGGCGGCCCCTCCTTGAACGTGCCCGTCTCTACGTCGAGGAGATCTGGGGTATCCTGGTCTACGGCACCCGCAACGCCCTGATCGTGGCGGTGGCCACGGCCGTGGTGGGCATCATCATCGGCGTCGTCACCCTGACCGGCATCGGCCTGAAGTTCGTCGGACTGACCGTCGCCCTCGGCCAGCAGAACCTCTTCCTCACGCTGGTGCTGGTGGCGGTGGCGTGCACCATCATCGGGTCGGGGATCCCGACGACCGCCACCTACATCATTCTGGCCGCGATCGCGGCGCCGGCCATCGTCCAACTGGGCGTCGCGCCGCTGGCGGCCCACCTCTTCATCTTTTACTTCGGCGTGATCGCCGATCTGACGCCGCCGGACGCCCTCGCCGCCTACGCGGCCGCGGGGATCGCGCGCTCCGACCCGCTGCGCACCGGTCTGACGGCCACCCGCTTGGCGCTGGCCGGGATTATCGTGCCCTTCGTCTTCGTCTACTCGCCGGCGCTGCTGCTGCAAGGCGCCGGGGTCGGCGAGGTCGTCGTGACCGTGGCAACGGGGACCCTGGGGGTCGTGGCGCTGGCCGCCGGCGCCTCGGGCTACCTGCTGACGCATGCCACGCCTCTGGACCGAGCCTTTCTGGTCGGTGCGGCGGTGGCGTTGATCCTTCACACCCTCATCTGGGATCTGGTGGGGCTGGTCCTGCTGGGCGGGACCACCCTGTGGCAGCGGGCCCGGCGCCTGAGGGCGGGGACGGCCTCGCCGTGAGACGGGTCCGTCTCCTCGCCGCTGCAGCCGTGGCGCTGGCCGGCGCAGCCACCGCGCTCTGGCCGGTGCCGGTCCTGGCGGTGACCGCCGGTCCCCCCGAGCGCGTCGTCTGGCGCGAGGTGCTCCGAGCCGTCGTGGAGGTCCGCCTGGAGTACGTGCATTCCGTCGAGCGGACCCCCGTCGTGGAGGTCTACGAGGCAGCCCCCGGGGGGTTGCGGCTGGTGCGGATGGAGTTCACCGCGCAGGGCGCCGGCCTCCCCTCGGGCGGGTACGTGCGTGAGGGGAAGCGGTTCGTCCTGCGGACGAACCGCCCGCTGCCCGCTCTCCCGGTGCGTGTGAGCGGGGCGGGACAGCAGCGTCTGCGGATCGCCGGCACCATCCTCGATCTGCTGGCGTTGGCCGGGGAGGGAGGAACGGTGACGGTGGCGGTGCGGGCAGCCCCCCGCCTGGCCCTTCTGTGGGGTGTGCTATACTAGGGTGCCGGGCGGAGGGTGCTCCGCCCGGGCCGCTTTCCCTGCCGCGATGAGCGGCGCCTCTTGCTCAGCGTGTGTGTGACCCAGGGTGGCTTCAGGAAGGGATGAGTTACCTCGTTGGACGCTTCAGGTAGTACGTTCGGATTCGTTCTGCTCGGCCTGCTGTTGGTCGCTTCCGCCCTCTTCTCCGCCGCCGAAACGGCCTTCTTAGCGGCCAACCGGCTGCGGTTGCGGCAGCGGGCTGAGGCGGGCGAGGGGTCGGCCCGCATCGCCGACCGGCTGCTCGAGGACGCGGGGCGGCTGGTGAGCACGCTGCACGTCGCCGACACCATCGCCAACGTCGGCGCCTCCGTGCTGGCGGCGGCCCTCTTCATCCGCCTCTTCGGACCCGAGGGCGCGGCGTTTTGGGCCTTCCTGGCGATGGTCGTGCTCCTGGTGGTCGTCGGGGAGATCGCCCCCAAGACGGTGGCGGGGCGTCACGCCGACGGCATGACGATGGCTCTGGCCCGTCCCGTCGATCTGCTCACGCGGCTGCTCGGCCCCATCATCCGCCTCCTCTCGCTGGCCGGCACGGTGATGGTCCGCCCCCTCGGCGGACGGGTGAACATCAACTCCCCCGTGGTCACCGAGGAGGAGATCCGCGCCCTCGTCAAGATGGGGGAGGAGGAGGGGGTCATCGAGCAGGAGGAACGCGAGATGATCCACTCCATCTTCGAATTCGGCGACACCGTCGCCCGCGAGGTGATGGTGCCGCGCATCGACATGGATGTGCTGGAGGATGTCGCCACCGCCGAGGAGGCGATGCGGCTGATCGTGGCCACGGGGCATTCGCGCATCCCGGTCTTCCACGAATCAATCGACAAGATCGTCGGCATTCTCTACCTGAAAGATCTCCTCGGGCCCCTGGCGGAGGGACGGACCGGGGTCCAGGTGGCCGACCTGGCCCGCCCGGTCTATTACGTCCCCGAGAGCAAGCGGCTGGACGACCTCTTCCGCGAGATGCAGCGGCGCAAGGTGCACCTGGCCATCGTGGTGGATGAGTACGGGGGGACCTCGGGGCTGGTGACGATCGAGGATCTCCTGGAGGAGATCGTCGGACCGATCGTGGATGAGCACGACGTGGAGGAGCGGCTGGTCGAGGTCGTCAACGACCAGGTGGCCCTGGTGGAGGGCCGCACCCCCATCGGAGAGGTGAACGACCTGCTGCGCCTGGAGCTGCCGGCGGGGGAGGTGGACACGATCGGGGGCTTCGTCTACAGCCTGCTCGGTCACGTGCCCCGGCCGGGGGAGCGCGTCGCCTATGACGGCCTGGAGATCATCGTGGAGCAGGTCGAGGGGCAGCGGATCGGCAAGGTGAAGATCACCCGCGCGGTCCCCTCCGCTCCCTAAGCGAACAGCCTTGCGCGCGCGGCTGCGCACCTACCTCATCACCGGGCTGCTGGTCATCTTGCCGGTGGCCGTCACCTACCTGGTCCTGCGCTGGCTCTTCATCACGCTGGACGCCATGCTGCAGCCCCTCTTCCGCGCCCTGCTCGGGCGCACCGTGCCTATCGTGGGCTTCGTCGCCGGCATCCTCCTGATTCTCCTCACAGGCGTCGTCGCCAGCAACGTCCTGGGGCGGCGACTGATCGCGCGCCTCGACCAGCTGATCCTGCGCATCCCCCTGGCGCGCACCGTCTACAGTTCGATCAAGCCGCTCAGCCAGCGGATGCTGGAGGACCGGCGGGGGGCGTTTCAGCGCGTCGTGATCGTCGAGTGGCCCCGGCCGGGGCTCTTCGCCCTCGGTTTCGTCACCGGCGGCGATCCGGCAGGGGCCGGGTCCGGTCTGCTGCACGTCTTCGTCCCCGGCACGCCCAACCCCACCTCGGGGTTTGTGGTCCTCGTCCCTGAAGCGCAGACGCAGCCGGCCGGCATCACGGTGGAGGAGGCGCTTCGCTTTCTCATCGCCGCGGGCATCGCGCGAACGCCCGAGGGGGTGCGGCACGCCCTGGCTCCCGGGCGGGGCAGGCCATTGGAGCGGGTCGAGTGAAGCGGTCCAGGCGCGCCTCCGCCGGCAGGAGAGCCCGGCGCCGCGCCGCGGTGAGCCCGGAAGCGCTCGTGGCCGCCGCGCGCGGGGCGCGCGGCCGGGCGTACGCGCCGTACTCCCTCTACCAGGTGGGGGCGGCCGCGCTGACGCCGGACGGGGCCGTCTTCGTTGGCGCCAATGTCGAGAACGCCTCCTACGGTCTGTCAATGTGCGCCGAGCGGGTCGCCATCTTCCAGGCCGCGGCGGCCGGCCACCGGAAGGTTCGCGCCGTTGCCGTGGTCACCGCCGGCCCCGCACCGGCGGCGCCCTGCGGAGCCTGTCGCCAGGTGATGGCGGAGTTCAGCGTGGAGGTGGTCTACCTGGCGACACCCCACGGCACCTTCCGGCGCCGGTCCCTTCGGCACCTGCTGCCGGAGGCATTCACCGCCGCCGACCTCACGAAAGGCACGTAACTCTAGAGGCCGAACCCACCCCCTATTTCCCCGCGGGTCTGCCGATGACGCTTGACAGATGAGGCAAAATTCATTATATACTATGAGTATATACTGAGGTGATATGTACATGGCCAAGACCCTGCTGGATATCGACGGAGGCCTGCTTGAGGAGGCCCGGCGGTTGGCGAAGGCGCGGACGAAACGGGAGGCAGTGGAAGTGGCGCTTCGCGAGTTCGTCCGCAGGCGCCACGAGGAGAATCTGATCGGGGCGGCCGGGGGAAGTTCGATTCGCTGGACGCCGGCAGATATCCGGGCGATGCGGGAGGGCAGGTAGTGCCCACCAGACTCGTGGATTCCTCGATCTGGGTGCGATATCTTCGGCCTCGGCCCGACAGGCGCATCGTTCGGGCGGTGCGCGAGGTGCTGGCCGCCGGGGAGGTCGCCGTGGCCGCGCCGATCGTCGTGGAAGTCCTCAGCGGCATCCGGGATCCGAAGGAGTACGGGGTGCGCGAAAGTGACTTCCGGGCGCTCCCTCACGTTCCGACAGACGGGGAGGCGGCTTACGTGGCCGCGAGGCTGGGCGAGGCTCTCGCGCGCGCGGGCCTCCGCGCGACGACTGTGGATCTGCTCCTGGCAGGCGCCGCCATCGTCGGGGGAGCGGAGCTCTGGTCGCTGCCGGATGCCCACTTCGAGCAGATCCACGAACTGACCGAGCGCGGGACCGTGGCCGTCCCCGGACCCTTTCGGTTCACCACCTTCTCCTAGCGCCCCGCATGCCTCACCGCTCGGGTTTCGTGGCTCTCGCCGGGCGGCCCAACGTGGGGAAATCCACGCTGCTGAACCGCCTCCTCGGCGCGAAGATCGCCCCCACCGCGCCGATCCCTCAGACCTCCCGCTCGGTCATCCGCGGCATCCTGACGCGGCCGGAGGATAGTGAGGGAACGCATCCTCTCGCGTCGAGGGAAGGCGCTCACGGATTCCGTTCGCGACCTGGAGGCCATCCGCCGGGGAGAGCGATAGTGTCGGAGGTCTGCGTCGACACAGCCTGGCGCTGAAACTTGTGCTTTCTGAACCCGGGAGCGATCGCGTCAGGCGGAGGTGGGCAGAATGGCTGCGGGAGGGTGTCATCGTCATCGCGCCCTGGCTCTGGATGTTTGAGGCCCACTCCGTCCTTCGGCGCAAACTCGTGTGACAGGACCTCACTGAGGTGGAGGCCCGTGACGCCTGGCGGATACTGCGACGGCAAGGCATCAGAACCGTTCACCCCCGCGGCCTCTTCGATCGAGCCTGGGTCCTCGCCGGAGAGCTCGACCGCCCCAATACCTACGACGCCTGCTATCTGGTCGTAGCCGATCTCAGGCGTTGTGAGCTGTGGACCGCCGATGCGCGACTGGCCCGTGCCGCCCGGACGAAGTTCGACTGGATCCGGGAAGTTGAGGCAAGCATCAGCACTGACGCCTTACCGAACTCCGCACCGCTCCTCCGCTGACCGGCCGCTCACCACTCGTCCAGCAGGGGCTTGAGCTCCTTCAGGGATCGGATGCGCAGACAATCGGCGTCGGGAACCACATCGTTTCGGTCGATCAGGATCGGGATCATCCCGACGCCTCTGGCGCCGATAACGTCTGCCTCGTAGTCATTGCCCACGTAGACGGCCTCCTCCGGCCGGCAGCCGGCGCGCCGCAGAGCGAGGTGAAACACCGCCGGATCCGGCTTCTCCGCCCGGGCCTCCTGCGAGAATGTGATGGACTCAAAGTACGGGCTCAGGTTGAGTCTCTGCAGGCGACCCAGGACCTCCTCTGTCGCGTTGGAAATCACGTGGAGTGGGTACCCGTCGTCCTTCAACTCCCGCAGGACGTCGTCCGTCTCCGGAAACGGGTGGAACACCTGCGGCTCAATGGATAGGAAACAGTCATTGATCGCGCGGGCCAGCCGATCGCTCGGATCGTGGATGCCGGCTCTCTTGAGAACGAACCGATTGTACGCCGTCCAGAACTCCCGCATCCGCCCCAGGTAATCGTAGGCGTACGGCCCAAGCACCCGGGTGGCCTCCTCCTGCGCCTCCCATGCCGTGCTGACGTCGAGGGGAAGATCCAGCTGCACGATCACCTTGGCCCACAGGTCACGGACCGACGGGTTTGTGTACGTCAGGGTATCGCCGACATCGAAGAAGACCTCCCGCGTTTGTTGACCCTCCTCGCGTTCCGCGTGTACGTTACCATCAAGAAGCGTTTAGGGATACCGGGCCGATGATCACCGATCCCCTGGTGCAGGAGACCACCACCGCCCTCGAGCAGCGCACCGTCGCGCGGCTGCACGCCCTCATCGAAGACCTCCACCCCGCCGACCTGGCCGAACTGGTGCGCCGCCTGGCGCCGCCGCACCGGCTGGCCTTCATGCTGCTGTTGGACGAGGAGCGCGCCGCCGCGGTGCTGGAGGCCCTCGAGCCCGAGGAGCAGACGGCGCTGGTGCGCACCCTCACCGACGAGCAGGTCTCCGGCCTGCTGGGGGAGATGGCCACCGACGAGGTGGTCGACCTGCTGGGCGAACTCCCGGCGGCGCGCGTGCAGCGGTTGCTGCGCCTGATGGGGGCGGAGGAGGCCAGCCGGATCCGGGAACTCCTGCAGTTCCCCGACGGCAGCGCCGGCGCCCTGATGACCACCGATCTCGTCACCATCTCCGCCGGCCTCAGCGCGGTGGAGGCGATCGCAGACGTGCGGCGGCGCGGGCAGGACGCGGAACTCCTCTACTACGTCTACGTGACCGAGGCGGCCCGCCTCACCGGCGTCCTCTCGCTGCGCGCCCTCATCGTGGCGCCGCCGGAGGCCCCGGTGCGGGAGATCATGCAGACCACCCTGGTGACGGCTAACCCCTGGGCCGATCGAGACGAGGTGGCGCGGCTGATCGAGAAGTACGACCTGCTGGCCCTGCCGGTCGTGGACGCGGCCGGCCGGCTGTTGGGGATCGTCACCGCCGACGACATCCTGGAGGTCGTCCAGGAGGAGGCCTCGGAGGATGTCTTCGCGCTCACCGCGCCGGTGGCCGAGGCCACCCTTGCGCCCGGACCCTTTCCCTGGGGGGCGGCGTGGCGGCGGACCTTCTGGATGATCGTCAACTTCGGCACCGCGCTCCTGGCCGCCGCCGTGATCGGCGCCTTCACCCCCGTCATCGAGACCTTCCTGGTGCTGGTCTTCTTTATGCCCGTCGTGATGGCCACCGCCGGCAACGTGGGCACGCAGTCGCTGGCGGTGGCGGTGCGCCGCTTCGCCCTGGAGAAGCGCTGGCAGCCGCAGGTGCGAGGGGCCCTGCGGCGGGAACTGGCCGTCGGGCTGTGGCTGGGGATGGCCTGCGGGACGCTGCTGGCGGCGGTGGTGCTGGTGTGGTATCGAGATCCGCGGCTGGGCGCGGTCCTCTGGCTGGCCATGGTCGCGGCGCTGGCGGTGGCCGCGGCCGGCGGGGTGGCCATTCCGCTCGCCCTGCAGCGCCTCCGCATCGACCCCGCCGTGGCCAGCGGGCCGCTCGTGACCACGATCACCGATCTGGCCAGCGCCTCCATCTACTTCACCCTGGCGCTGCTGCTGATGGGGGCGGGTCCGTGAGCGAGAGCCTCGCGGAGCGCCTGCGCGCGCTGCATCCGGCCGACGCCGCCGAGGCGCTGCGGGACGCGGACGACCGCGAGGCCGCGGCGGCCCTCGGCGCGCTGCCGCGGCCGCAGGCGGCGCTGATCCTGGAGGCGCTCGGCCCGGAGCGGGCGCAGCCGATCCTGGGGCTGCTGGGGGTGGAGCGGGCCAGCGATCTCGCGGAGGAGATGTCCAGCGACGACCTGGCCGATCTCCTGGCCAGCCTCGCCCCCGCGGAGGCGAGCCGGCTCCTGGCGACGATGGAGGCGCCGGAGGCGCGGCGGGTCCGGCCGCTGCTCACCTACCCCGAGGGCACCGCCGGCGCGCTGATGGCCACGGAGGTGGTGACCCTCCCCGCGGGCCTGTCCGCGGAGGCGGCCTTGTCCCGGCTGCGCGCCAGCGCCCCGGATGCGGAGACGATCTACTACGTCTACGTCGTCGATGAGGGGGGCCGGCTGGCCGGGGTGGTCTCCCTGCGCGACCTGATCTTGACGGACCCCGCCGCCTCGATTGCCACGATCGTCCGGGAGCGGGCGATCTCGGTGCGGGCGAATGAAGACCAGGAGGCGGTGGCGCGGCTCTTCCATAAATACAGCCTCCTCGCCCTTCCGGTGGTGGACGCGGAGCGCGTGCTGGTCGGCGTCGTCACGCTGGACGACGTGCTCGACGTCGTCGTGGAAGAGGCGGTGGAGGACATCGCCAAACTCTCCGGCGTGGGAGAGGCCGAGGCGGAGGAGACCGGGCTGGGCCGCGCGGCGGCGGCGCGCCTGCCCTGGCTGCTGCTGGCCATTCTGGTGGAACTGATCGGGGCGCGGGTGATCGAAGGGTATGCGCACACGCTGCGGGTGTTGCTGGCCCTGGCCTACTTCATCCCGGTGCTCAACAGCATGGCCGGCAATCTGGGGATCCAGACGGTCGCCCTGGTGGTGCGCGGCTTCGCCCGCGGCGAGATCGAGGCCGACCGGCTGAGTGTCTTGATTGGTCGCGAGGTCTTGACGGCCGCGCTGATTGCCGCCGCCAGCGGCGCGCTGATGGGGGCGGTGGCCCTCGGCGTGCAGCAGGCGCCCACCCTGGCGGTGATCACCGGCCTCTCGATGATGCTGGCGCTGCTGGTCGCGTCCGCGGTGGGCGTGTCGATGCCGGTATTGCTGGCACGGATGGGGCGTGATCCCGCGGTGGCCTCCGGGCCGCTGGTGACTTCGGGGCTGGACCTGACCACGATGACCATCTACTTCATGGTGGCCTCGCTGCTGCTGGCGCGGAGCGTCTGAGGTGCCGGTCTACAAGGCGGAAGCGATCATCCTGCGCCGCCGGCCCCTCGGCGAGGCCGATCGGGTCCTCACCCTCTTCACGAAGGAGTGGGGGAAACTCTCCGCGGTGGCGCGCGGCGTGCGCAAGACGACCAGCCGGCTGGCCGGCCGTCTGGAACCCTTCACCCACGGGCGGATGCTGCTGGCGCGGGGACGCACGCTCGACGTGGTGGCGCAGGTGGAGGTCCTCGACGGGATGGCGCCGCTGCGCACCGACCTCCGCCGCTTCGGTGCCGCAGCCCTGGCGGTCGAACTGCTGGACGCGGCGACCCCGGAGCGCGAGGCCCATCCGGAGCTCTTCCATCTGCTGACGGCGACGCTGCGCCTGCTGGCGCGCGACGATCCCTCCGCCGCGCCGTGGTTCGCCCTGCACTTGGTAGGCTTGGTCGGGTTTCAACCGGCGCTGGAACGCTGCGCGGTCTGC
>JACQGZ010000190.1 GCA_016199305.1 Armatimonadota bacterium
GCGCGGCCGAGTACGCGGAGCGGGCCGCGGCGGGCGGCGACGACACCGACCAGATCACGAAGGGTACCCACATGGCCACCCTGGCCAAGGTGCGCGCCGCTCAGGGCCGGGGCGCGGAGGCCGAGGCGCTCTTCCGCGACAGCCTGGAGATCCTGGAGGCCAACGAGTACCGCATCGACCTGGCCCTCGCGCTCCTGCGCTACGGGGAGGCGCTGCTGATCCTCGGCGAGGGGGTTCGGGCGCGGCCGGTCCTGGAGCGGGCGCGCGATCTCTTCGCCCAGATGGGCGCGACCCGCTTTGTCGCCGAGATCGCGTCGCGGCTGGAGATGGTCCCCACGTGAGCGCGGCGCACCCGGGGCGCGCCCTCATCCTGATCCCGCTGTTCAATGAGGAGACCACCGTCGCCGGCGTCCTGACAGAGGTCCGGCGGGCGGCGCCGCAGGCGGACATCCTGGTCGTCAACGATGGGTCCACCGACCGGTCCGGGCCGATCCTGGAGGCGGAGGCGGCGCGCGATCCGCGCCTCCGCGTGATCACGCACCCGGACAACCTGGGCTACGGGCAGGCCCTGATCGATGGGTTTGCCGAGGCGGTGGCGCGCGGCTACGACGCCGTGGTGACCATCGACTGCGACGCGCAGCACGAGCCCGGGCAGATCCCGCCCTTTCTCGAATCCCTGGCCCACGCCGACATCGTCTCCGGCAGCCGCTACCTCGATCCGGCATCCGGCGGCGATGTGGCGCCGGCGGACCGCCTGGCGATCAACCGCGAGACCACCGCGCGGCTGAGAGAGGTGACCGGGTATCTCCTGACCGACGCCTGGTGCGGCTTCAAGGCCTACCGGATCGAGGCGCTGCGGCGCATGCACCTGACCGAACCGGGCTACGGGCTGCCCCTGCAGGTGTGGGTGCAGGCGGCCCGCCTCGGACTGCGTGTGCAGGAACTCCCCGTGCCACGGATCTACAAGAACCCGGAGCGCCGGTTCTGGGGCGGGCTGGATGACGCCGACGAGCGACGCCGCTACTATCGGGACGTGCTGGAGCGGGAGCTCGCCCGCACCGGCCCCCCGAAGCCGGGGGAGGGGAGGGCGGCGTGGCGCGCATCCTCGCGATAGGGCCGCACCCGGACGATGTCGAGATTGGCATGGGAGGAGCCGTCGTCACCCTGCTCCGGCAGGGGCACGAGGTGGTTCTCTGCGACCTGAGCAACGGCGAGCCCACCCCCCGGGGCACCCCGGAGCGCCGCGCGGAAGAGGCGGCGGCCGCGGCCCGGATCCTGGGCGTCTCCCGGCGGATCACCCTCCCGCTGCCCAACCGCGAACTGGCCGACACCGTCGAGAACCGGAGGATGGTCGCGGAGGTGATCCGCGAGATCCGCCCCGACCTGCTCTTCATCCCCTACTGGATCGACGCGCACCCCGATCACGTCGCCGCCAGCGCCCTGGCCGAGGCGGCGCGCTTCTACTCCAAACTGAGCAAGACCTCGATGCGCGGCGAGCCCCACTACCCCCGTCAGGTCTTTCACTTCGTCTGTTCGCATTATGACCTCCACGTCAAGCCGACCTTCATCCTGGACATCAGCGAGGCCTTCGAGCCCAAGGTGCAGGCGGTGGCCGCCTACACCTCCCAGTTCGGTGAGGGCCCCGGGGAGACGCATATCGTGGATGACCTCCGGCGAGTCAACGGCTATTGGGGGTATTTGATCGGCCGGGCGTACGGCGAGCCCTTCATCTGTCGCGAGGAACTCGGGCTGTCCGCCCTGGACGCCGTGCTCTAGAGGACGGGCGCGGGGGTGATCGACCTTCCTCTCGAGATCCCGGAGCGTTCCGGCGAGGTCCTCCTCGCCCCGCGGCATCGCGATCTGTTTGACCTCGCCCGGGCGAACCGGGCCTCCCTGGAGGCGGCCCGCGCGCCCATCATCGGGATGCCCCTCGGGGAATGGCGCGCCAGCGGGCGCGCGGAGGTTCTTCCCCTGGCTCGGCGCTACACGGCCGCGCTCGGCGTGGGGCCGGTCGAAGAGGGCGAGCTGCTCCTGGCCACCGGACACCAGCCGGTCTTCCCCCATCCGGGCATCTGGGTGAAGTACCTCCTCCTCGACCGCCTCGCCCGCAAAGGACACACCGGACTGGCCGTGAGCGTGGACAGCGACGCGATGGAGGAGGCCGGCGCCGACATTCCCACCCACCCCTTCGCCTTCCTGGAGCGGCGCCGCGAGAGGCTGCGGCGCGCCGGGCCCGAAGAGCCGTATGAGGTCCACCCCGCGCCCACACCGGAGGAGTGGGAGGACTTCCTGGGGCGGGTGGACCGGGACCTGCGGACGGTGCGCGACGCGCAGGTGCGCGCGCCCTGGGAGTCCTTCCGGCGGATGGCGCGCCCGGCGGTGGAGACCTTCGCCGCCTTTCTCACCGTGCTCCGCCGGCGCCACGAGGGGCCCCGCCGGCTCCTGGATCTCCCCGTCTCTCTCGTCGCGGAGACCCAGGCGTTTCGCGCCTTCTTCCTGCACATCGCCCGGGAGGCCGCGCGCTTTTTGGCCGTGCACAACCGCTATCTGGGCGCCTACCGGGTGGAGCAACGCATCCGCACCGAGGCGCAGCCCTTTCCCGACCTCGAGGCGGCGGGCGACCGCGTGGAACTGCCTTTCTGGACGGTAGCAAACGGGCGGCGGCAGCGGCTCCTGCTCGATGTGGGCCGGCAGACCCTCTCGACCCCTGAAGGCCCGATGGGTCCGCTCCCCGCCGATCCCGTGGACCCGGCGTTCTCCGCGCTGCGGCTCCGTCCAAGGGCGTTGACGCTCACGGCGTTCCTGCGCGTGCTGCTGTGCGACCTCTTTCTCCACGGAGTCAGCGGGGCGCGCTATGATCGCGTGACCGATGCCGTGATCGCGGAGTTCCTGGAGCTTCGTCCGCCGGCCTACGCCGCCGCCTCGGCCACCCTGCACCTGCCCTTCGTGGCGGCGACCGATCCGGCGGCCGAGCGCGCGGCCCTGGCGCAGCAGATCCAGGAGGCGCGCCACAACCCGGAGCGGGTCCTGCGAGATCCCACGCCGGCCCAGCAGGCGCTCGTCGACGAGAAGTGGCGCCTCATCCGGCGGCTGGAGGAGGCCGCGCTCACCCGCGCGGACCGCCGCGCGGTGACGCACCGCATTCGCGAGATCAACGAACGGCTGCGCGCCGCCCTGACCGGCCCTCTGGTCGAGATGGAGGCGGCCCACGCCGCCCTCGAGGAGGGAAGCGGGCCGGGGGATGCCGCCACCTACCGGGGGTATCCGTTCTTCCTGTTCGCGCCGGAGGCGATGGAGCCACTGGTGGCGGCGATGCTTGGCTGAAGATCAGTTGGGGTGCCGGGGTCCCCAGAGGTTCGATCTCGAAGCTCTGGGGTGGTTAAGGAGGGGGGACGATGATCGAAGAGGGGAAGGCTGCGCCGGAGTTCGCGCTGGCCGACGCCGGTGGACGCACCGTGAGGTTGAGCAATTTTCGGGGCAAGACGGTCGTGCTCTACTTCTACCCCAAGGACGATACGCCCGGCTGTACCACCGAGGCCTGCGCATTTCGCGACGACCACGCCGCCTACGGCGACCGGGACGCGGTGATCATCGGCATCAGTCCCGACGACGTCGCCTCCCATGCGAAGTTCGCGGAGAAGTACGACCTGCCGTTCCTCTTGCTGGCCGACCCCAATCACGCGGTGGCCGAGGCCTACGGCGTCTGGAAGGAGAAGGTCAACTACGGCAAGACCTACTGGGGGATCGAGCGCACGACCGTGGTGATCGACCCGCGCGGCCGCATCCGGCGCATCTTCCGGCGGGTCAAGCCGGCGGGGCACAGCCGCGAGATCCTGGAGGCCCTGGCTGCGCCGTGACCAGGGGCGCCGGCGAGAGCCAAGATCAGTTGGGGTTGAAAGGAGGTCGCCGCCGTCAGGTGGAACGCTAAAAGAGATCTGATGCGCGGTCCGTCCGTCCCCCTGCTCATCATCGGCGTCCTCCTGCTGGCGGCCTGTCAGCCGACCGTGGGCCTCTCTCCGCGCATCCGTCCGCTCGCCGACGTGTCGGTGGAAACCGAACCGCTGATCGCCGACGAGGCGGGGCGGCCGCTGGTGCCGTCGGCACTGGAGGGGCGCGCGGTCTTCGAACGGATCTGTGCCCAGTGCCACGGGGTGGAAGGAGTGGGCGACGGCCCGCTGGCCAAGTTCCTGAAGGCCCCGCAGAAGAACCCGTTCACCGATACGATGCGCCTGCTCGGATTGCAGGTGAAGGGGGCAGACCTGCCGTCGCGGCCGGCCAACTTCCACAACCTGGTGCAGATGCGGCTGAACAGTCCCTTCAGCATGTACGAAACCATCACCCTGGGACGGGCGCACACCGCCATGCCGGCCTTCGGGCCCCGCCCCGCCTACGGGGCCAACCGCGGGAGCCCCATCCTGACCGACGCGCAGCGGTGGAACGTGCTGTTCTACGAGTGGACCTTCGCCACGTCGCCGCAGACCCTGGCCCTGGGCCGGTCCCTCTATGAGGGGCGGACGCTGCCGGTGACCGTGGAAGGGCTGGGGCAGATCCGGACGACCTGCGCCGGGTGCCACGGCGCCCGGGGGGATGGCCGCGGCGGGGAGTTCAGCCAGGTGATCGGCCGGAACCTCTGGGGGTGGAACCTGGGGCAGGGGGTCGGGATCTTTGCCGACCGGGACTTCATGGCCAAGCGCAAGCCGACAGAGCTCTACGCCCGGATCGCCGACGGGCACGGGCTGATGCCGGGCTACAAACAGCAGCTGACCGTGGACGAGATCTGGGCGCTGGTGGACTACCTCTGGACCTTCGGCTATATCTATACGCCGCCGCGCGGCCAGCAGCCTTGATTCGCCCAGCGGTTCATCCGTACACTGAATTCGGGTGGTGAGGGTGGCGACCGAGCAGCGCCTCGATCTGGTCTTGGATCAACCGCATGTGCTCCGAAGCGGTTTCGGACCACGCGTCGGTCATGGGAAACACCTCGGCGTTCCGGCCAAGCATGAGATCGAATTCCGCGGCCTCTTTTCGCCCCAATTCTCGGTAGGCGAGGCCCAGCGAGTGATGGGATATTTTTGAGTTTGAGTCCAACTGGAGTGCCTTCTTCAGC
>JACQGZ010000209.1 GCA_016199305.1 Armatimonadota bacterium
ATCTCGCTTCTCCCACCCGTCCACATCGCGCTCGTGCGGGCCGGCGACCTTCTCCCGCGCCTCGACGACCTCTTCGCCGCCCTGGGCCGCGAGCCGCTGGGCAGCGGCACCGTTTTCATCTCCGGCCCCAGCGGGACCGGCGACATCGGCCTGCAGCACGTGACCGGCGTGCACGGTCCCCGAGAGGTCCACCTGGTCGTGGTGGATGAGGCCGTCGGCTCAGCTGGCCCACCCGGCGCCTGATCGGAGTCCGAAGTTCTCTCAGCGGGCGGACCGGCGGAGAAAGGCAAAGATCTCGGCCCGGATCGCCGGCCCGTAGCGCGTCCCGAACAGATAGGTCCCGTGCGCCGCCGTGGGATAGAGATGGAGCGTCTTGGCCGGCGGGGTGAGCGCGTGCATGCGGCGCACGCTGTCGGCGAACGGCTGGTCCCGGCTGCCGGCGATGAAGAGTTTGGGGGCCCGCAGCGAGGAGAGATGCGGACGGACATCGAGCCCCCGAAACATCGTCCCGCTGGCGATGACCACCACGCCCTGCACCGGCCGCCCCGCCGTTTGCCGCAGCGCCGCCGCCTTCAACGAGACGGTCCCCCCCATGCTCGCGCCGATAAGGATGATCGGTCGCGGCCCCGACCGTGTGGCGAAGGCCACCGCCGCCAGCGCGTCGCGGTAGGTCTGCGCAATGACGAACTTTCCTCCGGACTGTCCGATCCCCCGATAGTCGTAGGTGATGGCCGTATACCCCCGCCGCGCCAGCTCCTCGACCAGAGGGAACCAGATGCGCTGGTCGGTGCCGTACATGTGGGAGAAGATGACGACCGCCCGCCCGCTGCCAAATTGAAATCCGCGGATCGTGACCCCGTCGTCCGTGCGGAAGGAGATCGCCTCATGCGCGCTGGCGGCGGGCACATGCCCCGCCAGCATCATGGAGGCAACCACGAGCGCGAGGGCAGCGGCCCGGAGACCGCCTCCCCAGCCCGTCCGCCGGCTAGATGACGGCCTTGATCTTCCCGCCATCAACCTGGATAACCGTGCCCGTGAGAAAACTCGCCCGTTCGGAGGCCAGGAAGGCCACCACGGCTGCCAGTTCCTCCGGCCGGCCGGGACGGCCCAGCGGCATGTCCCCGGTCCACAGTCGCCGCTCCGCCTCGGCGTCGGAGATCCCTTCCCGCGCCGCAAAGACCTGCGTCAGTTCGGTCAGGCGGTCGGTGGCAATGGGTCCGGGGCAGACCGTGTTCACCAGGATGTTGTCGGGCCCCAGCTCATTAGCCAGGGTCTTCATCAGCCCGGCCACGGCGCCCCGCAGCGAATTGGAGAGCGTCAGCCCCTCCAGCGGCTGCTTCATGACGTAAGAGGTGATGGCGATGATGCGTCCCCAGTGTCGCCGCCGCATCTCCGGGACCACGGCCCGGCAGAGGTTGACCGCGCTCATCAGCACCAGGCCCACCGCTTCGTCCCAGCCGGCCTCGTCCGTCTCCAGGAACCGTCCGGGGCGCGGACCCGCGGCGTTCGCCACCAGGATGTCGATCGACCCGAACCGCCGCCGGGTCTCCTCCACGACCCGGTACACATCCCCGGACCGGGTGACGTCCCCGGACACGGCCAGCACGTCGGCGCCGGAGGCGGCGATCTCCCGGGCGGTAGCCTCCAGTACCTCTGGCGTGCGGGCACACATGGCAACCCGCGCCCCCTCCGCGGCGAGGGCGACGGTCACCGCTTTCCCCAGCCCGCGGCTGGCACCCGCGACGAGCGCCACCCGTCCCTGCAGTCCAAGGTCCATGTTTGGGCTACGGCCAAATGAGCTGCGAGCGCAACTCCTGCACCCGTGATTTGGCCAGTGGGACGAGCGTTTCCTTCGGATCGTCCAGCAGCAGGCTCTGGGCATCGCGCGACCAGGGCACGATCCGCCGCACCCGGCGCAGATTGACCAGGTACGCGCGGTGACTGCGGAAGAAGCCGTGGGGCGCCAGGGCGCGCTCCAGCCGCTCGAGCGTGGTACGGAGGCGCATCGCGTCTTGATCCAACACGATCGTGGTGATGCCGCCGTCGCGGCGGGCGTAGAGTAGCGCGCGCACCGGTAGCACCGCCCGGCCCTCGCCGTCGCGCAGGCAGAGACGATCAACCCCGCCGCGCTCGCGGACCGCGTCCCCGCCCAGCACGCGGGACAGCGCGCGAGCGAGCCGGTCGCGGCTGACCGGCTTCAGCAGGTAATCGGCGGCGCCCAGATCGAAGGCCGGGAGCGCGTACTCCGGAAAGCCGGTGACGAAGACGACGGCGACGCCGGAGCGCCGCAGCCGGTCTCCCAGCGCCAGGCCGTCGATCTCCGGCAGGCGGACATCCAGGAAGGCCGCGTCGACCGGCGTGCGATCCACGAGGCGGAAGGCCTCCGCCGCCGTCCCCGCCGTTCCGGCGATGGACGCGCCCAGTTCCTCCAGCAGCACGGACAGATGGCGGCGTGCCAGCGGCTCATCGTCCACAATCAGCGTCCGAACCACAGCGCAGCACGGTCCGCGCCATCCCGAAGCAGGACGGGGCGCTCCCCTTTCTCGGAGCCAGCGGGCAGCGTGATCGCGGCGATCGTCCCGCCACCGCACCGCCGGAGCAGTCGGAGTTTGCCCGCATCCCCGTAGACGACGCGGAGGCGGAGGCGGACATTCCGCAGTCCCAGGCCCAGTCCCCCCGACCCTCCGGGCGTCTGCGCGAATGGACGACCCGGCGACGCCGGTGGGGCCCGCACCAGCCCGGGACCATCGTCTGCGACCATCACCACCAACCGGTTTCGGGCGCGTCGATACCGCACGGCCAGGCGAAGCGTGGCGCCCTCCGACCGACGCGCCGCGGCGTGCACGACGGCGTTCTCTACCAGCGGCTGGACCAGCAGCGACGGGATGCTCACTCCCAGGGCCACCGGGTCGATATCGAAGATGGTGCGCAGCCGGCCTCCGAGCCGCGCGCGCTCCAGTCCGAGGTACACGTGCACCAGCGCCAGTTCCTCCGCCAGCAAGACGAGCCCGCCGCGGCTCAACGAGGTGCGTACGTACTGGGCCAGACTCCCGATCAACTCCTCCGCCAGGGCGGGCCGGTCGCGGACGTACGTTTGGATCGTTGTCAGGACATTGAAGAGAAAATGCGGCCGGATCTGCCCCTCCAGCGCCCCCAGCGCGGAGGGGTGGAGCGCGTCCTCTGGGAGCCCCCGGTGCCCGGCCACACTACCGGCTCCGGCTCCGCCTCCGCCGCCCGTTGGGCGAGAGATCGGTCGGGCGCGGGACCTCCAGGGCCACGCGCAGGCGGCGGACCGCCCGCTCCTGCAATTCGGCCACCCGAGTGATCGAGATGCCGTAATGGGCGGCCACCTCGCGCAGCCGCCAGCCGCGGGAGAACCGCAGGGAGAGCACCTCCCGGTCGCGGGAGGGCAGGGCTGCGACGGCCTTTCGCAGGGCGTGCGCGAGCTCGAGGGCCAGGAGACGCTCCTCCGGTTCAGCCCCTTCCTCGGGCAGGGGCCCGGCCTCATCCAGGCTCAGGAGCTGCGTCACGGCCGGGACAGGACACGGCGGATGTCCCGACCCCCCGCCGCCGCCCAACGCCGCCCGCTGATCCGCCATCTTTAGGGCGCGCCGCACGCTGCGCGGCAGCGGATCTCTGGCGCGCAGGCCATCGAGAATGGCCCCCCGGATGCGATAACTGGCGTAGGTCCGGAAGTCAACGCCCCGCCCGGGGTCATACCGCCGCGCGCATTCCAGCAGGCCCACGACGCCATCGTGCACCAGGTCCTCGAGTTCCACGACCGGCGGGAGGGTATGGCTCACCGTCCGGGCGATCGACTGCACGAGCGACAGCAGGGCATCCACCGCGGGGGGGTCCGGCCGGGCAGAGGATCCGCCTTCGGCCACCACCTCCCCTGGGGAGACCGGGACGGGGGGAGGCGGCGCATCGGCCGATGACAGTTCCAGCGCTGGCGCGGCCTCGAGGACCGCTGCACGTCCCATGGCCCATTGACCTCGTCGGGGTGACGGAGGCCATGGTCCCACAGGGATGTCTCTCCAGGCTCACCGTGACACGCAACAGGCCGGAAGGCGGCGGCGAACGGCGGACCGGTGGATCCGACCGGGGCACGGTGTGATGGCCTTCAGCTGTGAGGGCGGGGAGCGCGCCGGTCGGGTGGGCTCAGGCGGTCGTGGTGAGGAGGCGGGCGGTGACCTCTTCGGGGCTGACCTCAATCAGCGCGCCCGCGGTCAGGCCGTTGCCCATCGTGCAGTTGATGACCAGGGTGTCGCCGATGCGCTCGATCCCGGGCGACTCGTGCACATGGCCGCAGGTGAGCACGCGGGGGCGGAGGCGGAGCATCTGCTCCCGCACCGACCGCGAACCGATGCGCTCCCCGGAGCGCACGACATCGAGGACGCCGAAGGGAGGCTCGTGCACCACCAGCACGTCGCAGGGCAGGTCTGCGTCCGGGCCGCCGAAGGCGACGCCGTCGATGACCCGCGCGGCGCCCTCCAGCAAGGCCCCATGGCGGCGCATGGTGGTCAGGGCGGCGGGGCCGTCCATGTTCCCGACGACCGCCAGCACGGGGACCGGGAGCGTGTGCAGGAGGGCAAGGGCCTCCTGCCCCTGCCCCGCGTGCGTGAGGTCGCCCGGCAGGAGCACCACATCGGGAGTGTGCTCGGTGACCAGGCCGCGCACGCGCGCAATGCGCTCGGGGCGGCCGTGCAGGTCGGCGCAGGCGAGGATCCGCATGGCAGCGTCCCTCGCTATGATAACAGGGGCGTCGCCGAGGAACGCCGCGGCGCGCGAGGTGGAGTCAGATGCGCCATACCATCAACAACGTCACGCTGGGCTACGATCTCACGGGGAGCGGAGAGACCGTCCTCTTCCTGCACGCCTTCCCCCTCAATCGGCAGATGTGGGCCCCGCAGGCGGAAGCGCTGCGCGGTCGCGCGCGCGTCCTCACCGTGGATTTCCGCGGCTTCGGCGAGTCGGACGCGCCGCCGGGCCCCTCCCGCCTGGAGACGTTCGCCGACGACGCGCTGGCGCTGGCGCGAGCGTTGGGGATTACGCGCGCGGTCGTCGTCGGCCTCTCCATGGGCGGCTATGTCGCCTTCCGTCTGATCGAGCGGGCCCCGGAGTTCGCGCGGGCGCTGGTCCTGGCGGACACCCGCGCCGAGCCCGATGCGCCAGAGGGGCGGACGAAGCGGCTGGCGCTGGCCGAGCGGGTCGAGCGCGAAGGGATGGCGGCGATGGCGGACTTTATCGGCGCTCTGGTGGGACCCACGGCGAAGGCGCACCGCCCCGAGATCGCCACCCGGGTGCAGGAAGTGATCGGGCGTCCGGAGCCGCGCGCGGTCGCCGAGACGCTGCGCGCGCTAGGCGAGCGCCCGGACAGCCGGCCGCTCCTGCCCCGCATCGCCGTCCCCACGCTGGTGCTCGTCGGGGAGGAAGACACCCTCACCCCGCCGGACAGCGCCCGCGCCATCGCCAGCGGAATCCCCGGCGCACGCCTGACCGTGCTCTCGCGCGCCGGACACCTTTCCAGCCTGGAGTCGGCCCGGGAATTCAATCACGAGATGATCGGTTTCCTGGAAGGACTCGCCCGGTAGCGGAACCGATCCCCCGGGCGGTCAGCGGACTGCGGCGCCGATGAGCGCTGAGACTTCGAGCCAATGCCCCTCGGGCGCGCCGGTGCGGTTCGCTTCCGCCAGATAGTCTTCGCGAAACCGCTGCTGGTCCTCAGAGGGGAGCAGGCGGAGGCGGTCTGCCGCCGTGGTCAGCGTAATCCGCAGTCGATCTTCGGGCGCCATGTTGTATCCATACGGCTCCGTGACGACGCGCCTCTCCTGGAATCCCGCCCGCTCCAGCAGCAGCTCCAGGTGCTCCGGTTGTTCCAGCAGCATCCAGGGTTCCGACGGTACCGGTGGGCGCGCGATGCCGTGGCGCTCCAACCACGCGAGGGTCCATTCCCCCATCGGCTCGAAGGCCCCCGGCCTCCAGGTCGTCAGCGCGACTCGGCCGCCGGGTCGGAGCACCCGCCACATCTCCCGCATCCCCCGGAGCATGTCGGGGAGAAAGAACACCCCAAAGCCGCAGAGAACGGCGTCGAAGCTCTCGTCGGAAAAGCGCAGCGTCTCTGCATCCATCTCGAAGAACTCGACCGGGAGCTCCTTCGCCTTGCGCCGCGCCTGAGCGAGCATGCCCGGGGAGATATCGATCCCGGTCACCCGACCCCGCGCCCCGACCCGCTCCGCCGCCAACAGAGCCACCTTGCCGGTCCCCGTCGCCACATCGAGGACGCGCATGCCGGGAGCGATCTCCCCGGCGCCAACGAGGGCCTGGGCGTGGTGATCCATGAATCGGAGAGGAACCTCATCATAGGTCTGCGAGGCCAGGTCGAACCGGCCAGCGACCTTCCTCTTGGAGTCCTCCATCACCTAGCGCAGGTCGAGCGGGACGTACTCGCGCCGCATCGGGCCGACGTATTCGGCCCGGGGGCGGATCAGCCGGTTGTCGGCGTACTGCTCCAGGATGTGCGCGGTCCACCCGCTGATCC
>JACQGZ010000210.1 GCA_016199305.1 Armatimonadota bacterium
ATGTTCATCTTTTGCCGCAGCCCGGTCGAGAGGTCGGACGACTTACTGTTTGCCCGGTCGAGGAGGCCGACCATGTCGAGCAGTTCGGTGATGCGCGTTTGCGCCGTTTTGTTGTCGAGACCGTAGAACTGCGCGAAAAGCCATAAGTTCTCGCGTACGGTCAGCAAGCCGTAGCCCGAGGACTCGCCGCCGGAGACCATGTTGATCAGCGGGCGGATCAGGTGGGACTCGTTGACCACGTCGTGGCCGGCCACGAGCGCGCGTCCAGCCGTCGGCGCGAGCAGCGTCACCAGGATTTTGATCAGCGTGGTCTTGCCGGCCCCGTTGTGTCCCAGCAGCCCGAACAGTTCCCCCGGCAGCACGTCGAGGGTCACGCCGTCCAGGGCGACGATGGGGGCGCCGGAGGGATGCTGGCGGGAGCGGCGTCGGCGAAAGGTGCGGACGAGACCCTGGGTCTCGATGGCTGGGGTGGGCACGGACGAGGAAGCCTCCGTCGGTTTCAGCTCTTCGCGGCGATGAGGGCGGCGACGGCTTCCAGGAACCGTTGATCCTCCGGGCCGAACGCCGCCAGCCGGTCGCTGTCGATGTCGATCTCCCCGATCACACGACCCTGCGTGATGATCGGCACCACGATCTCGGAGCGGGTGGAGGCGAAGCAGGCCAGATAGCGTGCATCCCGGCTGACGTCGTCCACCACCTCCGTGCGGCCCGACGCCGCGGCGGCCCCGCAGACGCCCGTCCCGATCGGGATGCGCACGTGCTCCGTGGCCGCGGGTCCCTGCCAGGGGCCCAGGACCAGATCGGACCCGTCTACCCAATAGATCCCCACCCACGAGTAGTGGGGAAAGGCCGCCTGCAGGTAGGCCACGACCGCCGCGGCCCCACCCGCCGCCAGTCGCGCCTCAGCCGTCTGCAGCGCGACGTCCAGGTCCACCGGTGCGCGCGTCCTGCTCATCCGCCAATCCTCTGCCGTTGGAGAAGTGGGCCGCCAAACTTCGCTCATTATACTTGAAGGCGCCCCGCTTGAGCCGACATCTGCTTTCTGGTAGAAATATACGTGCGGCGTGCCGGGGTAGCTCAGATGGTAGAGCGCGGGCCTGAAGAGCCCGGCGTCGGCGGTTCGATTCCGTCCCCCGGCACCATTGCTCTTTCGACCCGCCGGTCCGGCTTCGCCACCCCTCGACTCAGGACCACATGCTGAACTCAGCCTTCCCCGATTTCGGCCCACTTCAAGCGGCGGTTGACGCCGCGGTGCGCCGTCTCCGCGCGGCCTCCGCGGTGGAGCGGCTGTGGCGGCGCGACGGGACCCTCTGGAGCGGGGAGCCGCCGGTCGCGCGCAAGATCGAACACCGTCTCGGTTGGCTGGAGCTTCCGTCTCCCGCTGCCGTCGGCGGCAACCTGCAGCGGGCGGCGGAGAGGGTCCAGCTGGACCCCGACCGCCCCCCGTCCGGGCGGCGCATTGTCCTGCTGGGGATGGGAGGGTCCAGTCTGGCGCCGGAGGTGATGGCGCAGGTCCTGCCGCGCGGCGCGATGCCGTTCACCGTGCTGGACAGCACCGCGCCCGAAGCGATCCGGGCGGTGGAGGCCGGAGGCCTGGACGGCACGCTCTATATCGTCAGCAGCAAATCGGGAACGACGGTGGAGACCCGCACGCTGGCCGCCTACTTCCAGCAGCGGGTGCGCGAGGCCGCCCGGGGCGGCGGCGGTGGCTTCCTGGCGATCACCGATGAGGGTACCTCGCTCGCCGGCGAGGCCGCGGGCTCCGCCTTCAGCGGAGTCGTCCTCAACGATCCCGACATCGGGGGGCGCTACTCCGCCCTCTCCAACTTCGGCCTGATCCCGGCCGGCCTGTGCGGCGTCGACGTCCGGAGGCTCGTCCGGCAGGCCGCCCTCATGGCCGAGGCCTGCCGGCGCACCGAGGTCGAGGAGAACCCCGGCGCGATGCTGGGCGCCGTCCTCGGGGGCGCCGCCGCGGCGGGGCGGGACAAGGTCACGCTGATCCTCTCACCGGCGCTGGCCGCCCTCGGCGCGTGGATCGAACAGCTGCTGGCCGAGAGCACCGGCAAAGAGGGGCGCGGGCTGCTCCCCGTGGACGGCGAACCGCTCGGCGCGCCCGGGAGCTACGGCGCCGATCGCCTCTTCGTCAGGATCGCGCTGGACTCAGAACCCGATCAGACCGCCGAGGAGGCCGCAGACCGCCTGGCGCGCGCGGGGCATCCGGTCGTGCGGCTGACCGTCCCCGACCGGTACGACCTGGGCGCGGAGTTCTTCCGCTGGGAGGTTGCGACCGCGCTGGCGGGATTCCTGATGGGGATCAACCCCTTCGACGAACCCAACGTGCAGCAGAGCAAGGACATCACGGCGGACCTGCTGACGGTCTACCGGCGGGAGGGCCGTCTGCCCGAGGAGGCACCGACCGTCGAGCAGGACGGGATCGCCCTGTCCGGCGATCAGGAGGGCGCCGGCGTGGGCGAGGCGCTGGACGGTTTTTTGCGCGGGGCCGTCCCTCCCCAGTACGTCGCCCTCCTGGCCTTCCTGCCGCGCACCGCGGCGGCGGCGCAGGCGCTGACGGCGATGCGGCGGGGGCTGCGCAACGCCCTCAAGGTGGCGACCACACACGGCTTCGGCCCGCGCTACCTCCACTCTACAGGCCAGCTCTTCAAGGGCGGGCCGGGGCACGGCCGCTTCGTGGTCTTCACGGCGGAGATAGGCGACGATCTCCCCATCCCCGGCGTGGCCTATACCTTCGGGACGCTGCTGCGCGCGCAGGCCCTCGGCGACGTCCGGGCGCTGCGGTCCGGCGGCCGGCGGGTCGTGCGCGTCCACCTGCGCGACGCCGCTACCGGGATGCCGGCGGTGGCGCAGATGCTGGCGGAGCGGTTTCCGCCGGCGGGAGTGTGACGCGGCCGGACGCCCGCGCCACCGGCCCTCGTCATCGGTCACGCTCAGTGAAACCACCAGGGAAACAGCCGCTGCAGGATATTGATCAGCAGGCCGATCGTGGCCGCGAAGATGCCCACGACCACCAGCCCCAGAGAGATACCGATCAGCAGGAAGATGCCGTCGTCATTGAGCAGGCCGATCCCGATGAACATCACCGCCAGAGCGGGCAGGGTATTCAGGAGCGGGGCGGGGCTGAGGAGGATCAGTCCCATGCTGAAGATGATCACCGCCGCCACGCGAACCATCACGGGGTTGTTCAGCACCCGGATGCGGGGACGGGAGAAGCGCTCCAGCCGCCGCACCAGCGGGATGCCGCGCCGGCGGAAGGCCTCCACCGAGCGTCGGGAGAGTTCGCGCCGCCGCAGCCACCGCGGCAGCCACGGCCGGTGGACTCCGACGACCAGCTGTACGGCCAGGAGCACGTAAATGGGCCCCACGATCGTGGAGGCCCCCGGGGGGAGGATGGGAATCAGCATGGGGAGGCCGAGGACGATCAAGAGCAGGCCGTAGCCCCGCCCGGCGACGCGCTCGAAGATCTCCGCGACGGTGACATGCGGGTCGGTGGTGAGGAGGTGATCGAGGACGGCGCTGACGGGTTCAGGGTCCGCCGGTCGATGCGGTTTCATGGAATCCGCTCAGGGGTTCCGCCGCCGGCGCGCCAACCCCTGCAGGAACGCCTCCATCAGGCGCGGAAACAGGGGAGCGGGAGGACACACGTGGCACCTGCGAACGGACTCGGACCCTCTGACCGCAAACTGCTGGCCGGCATCATTCATCAGGTGTGGCGCACCTGCCAGGCCTTCGTCTCCATCCTGATGGAGCGCGGGCCGGAGGAGGCCGCCGGCGCGTTGGACGACCTCGCCCGATGGTCGGCCGCCCGCCGCCGTGCCCTCGCGCCGCGCTCGACCCGCCGCCCCCGCGTAGCGGCGCCACCTGCTCAGCGCATCGGCCGGGAGCTGCTCGACGACGTCGAAACCTTCTGCCTTGCCGCCGGCGCGATGGTGGCCCGGCTGACCTCCTCCTCACTCGACTCCGCTGAGGTGGAGGAGGAAGCGTTGAGCATCGTGGAAGGCTTCCTGGCCTGGACCAACCTGATGGCCGCTCAGCTGGGCATCACCCGCAGCCTGAAGCCGCAGACCCTCTGGTTCGAACGGTAGATCTCCCTCGTCTAGGCCACCGTCAGCCGCATACCGTTCCCCGAGGGGTCGCTCAGAAGCGACGGGATTTAAACCCGCGGTCTCCTGCGTGACAGGTCGTTCTTATGTGGTGGCGGGCCGGACGGGATTTGAACCCGCGATCTGATCCGTGACAGGGATCTGAGGACTCCAGGCTCCTCTACCGGCCCTTAGACAGAACATCTATAGCCTTTTGAAAGAGATTCCGTTTTCTGGCCAGAAATAGGCTGTCCGATACATTATCGTACATCAAGTGGAATAGTGCAAAGCTATCCTTGTGACTGAAGACGAGGTCATACCCGCGTCGTTTCTTTTGCACGAAGCCGCCAATGACATGCTGTCGAAGTGATCGATGAAGGTCTAAGAGAAATGACTCATTCCCCGCGGTAAAACGGGTCCAGAAAACCCACTGCATTTTCCCTCTAGCTTTCCTCCAGTGCTTCCGGAAATAGGCACTGCCGTCGCCGTCAAAATACCCCTGCAGAAAATGCGGAAAGTATTCGGTGGGTACTCTCGGTAGACGCAATGTCTTGCTCTTTTGGGGGACAATACCCATACGCACCAGATCCTTGAAGATTTCTTTGGATCCTATTTGCAGATGGTACCTCACTTTATGGTCCCGAAATTTTGGTCTGTACTCGCCAATCCTATGGTCTGCGCGGAGTACCTTGCGGATTTTGTGGAGGATTTCCGGTAGTGGGTCAATTTGAAATTGCGGCCGGATACGGAAGCGCGTACGCCCCGCGCCCTTCGGGTCTCAGCGGCGGAACTCGGTCCGGACCGAGTTCGCATCAAACAAGCA
>JACQGZ010000211.1 GCA_016199305.1 Armatimonadota bacterium
GAGATCGGCGTCTTCGAGATGGGACCGCAGGGGTTGAGCGAAGTGCCGAACCCCTCTGCCGTCTTCCTCGCAGAGCGGCCGGCGTCCGCGCCCGGCTCGGCGATCGTCTGCGCCCTGGAAGGCACGCGCTCGCTCCTGCTGGAGGTGCAGGCCCTGGTCACGCCAACGCACTTCGGCATGCCGCGCCGCACCGCGGCCGGGATTGACTATAATCGTATGGTCCTTCTGCTGGCGGTGCTGGAGAAGCGCGCCGGCCTGCACCTGGCGATGCACGACGTCTATGCCAGCGTGACCGGGGGACTGACCGTGGAGGATCCCGCGGCCGACCTCGGCGTGGCGGTGGCCGTAGCCAGCGCCTTTCGTGACCGGCCGGTCGAGCAGCAGGTTGTCGTCATCGGCGAAGTGGGATTGGCTGGCGAGGTGCGGGCGGTGCGGCAGGCGCCGCAGCGGGTGCGGGAAGCGGCGCGCCTGGGATTCCGCCGCGCGGTGGTGCCGCGGGCGACAGGCGGCGGCGAGTGGCCCGCGGACGTGGAGATCGTCAGCGTGGGGACGGTGGCGGAGGCGCTGGCGGTGCTGCTGGGTTAAGGGCTGAGACCGGCTCCCTCCGAAAACCGAACGACAGGATCACGGTTTTCGCCGGGGGCCGGTCTCAGCCCGTCGCACCATCGTCACCCGCTGGACGTCAGGCGCTGGCAGACGTGGACGCATAAGGCTGGGGGACCACATCCGCAGAAACCGTAATCCAGTCGTCCGGTTTCTGAGGATGTGGTCCCCCAGCCTTAAGCGAGGGCCCTTAGGTCAGGTGGTAGACGCCGAGGGCGGAGACGCGGTCGCGCTCCTTGCGCAGGATGGCGTCCAGGTCGAGGCCGGTGATGTGGCAGAAGGCGGCCAGGTAGAAGAGGGTGCTGCCGATCTCGTCCTCCAGGTGCTCCCGGCAGCGCTCGCACGGTTCCCCCTCCAGGTGGGTGGAGAGAAAGCCGCGGACGTCCCCCAGGCCGACGTCGCTGGGGAAGCGCTGCCGCTCGGCGTGAATCTGTACGCAGCCGCAGGTGGCGACGGCGTAGGCGAGGGCGCGGGAGATGCGCGCGGTCGTCTCGTTGAGCTTGCTCTGAACGTCCAGGATGCTGCGGTGCCGGATGAGGTACTGTGACACCAGGTGCTGCAGGGTGGCCAGATCGGTTGCTTTCACGGCGTGCCTCCTCGCGCAGCGGCGGTGGGACGACGCTCCCCGGCAGGAGACGCGAGCCGATTATAGGAACGGCCGGCCGCGACTGTCAAGAACCGCATCCGGCGCGGACTCCAGCCGTCCTCTCCGAAATGGAGTGCATGGTATACTTGACCTGTTATGCGCATGCTGATCAGGCTGTCCGGCGGCCTGCTCGGGGGCGTTGCCGCCTTCCGTCTCGCTCTCCTCGTTCCCTGGTTTCCCCAGGTCGCCGCCCGGCTGGCCGTGGGCCTCCTGGGCGCCCTGGTGGGGTGGCTGGTGGCCCCCTGGCTGTGGCGGCTCTTCGTGCGGTCGATGGCCTGGGTGCTGCAGGGGCTGGCGCGACTCTCCTTGCGGGATCTCGCTCTGGGCGTCGCCGGGCTGACCGGCGGCCTGCTCATCGCCGTCCTGCTGGGCTTTTTCCTGCGCACCATCCCCACCGTGGGCACGTACCTGCAGTGGGGCGTGGCCCTGGTCTTCGGGTACCTGGGGATCCACGTGGCGCTGCAGCGCCGCGAGGAGGTGAGCGGCCTCCTCTCCCGGCTCGGGGAGGCGGAAGGGGGGCGCGGCGCCACCGCCAGCGCCCGCGCGCCCAAGGTGATGGACACCAGCGTGATCATCGACGGGCGCATTGCCGACGTGTGCAAGACCGGTTTCGTGGAAGGGCCGTTGCTCGTCCCGCGCTCGGTCCTCAGCGAACTGCAGCGCATCGCCGATTCGGCGGACGCGGTGCGCCGCGCCCGGGGGCGGCGGGGACTGGACATGCTCAACCGGCTGCAGAAGGAGTATCAGGATCTGCGCGTCGTGGACGATCCCCCGGGGATGGGCGGCAATGTGGACGAGCGGTTGATCGCCTATGCCCGCGCCGTCGGCGGGGCGATCGTGACGAACGACTTCAACCTGAACAAGGTGGCCGAGCTGCAGGGGGTTCGTGTCCTGAACATCAACGAGCTGGCGCAGGCGCTGCGCACCGTCCATCTGCCGGGCGAGGAACTGACGGTGTTGATCACCAAGGACGGCAAGGAGGCCGGGCAGGGCATCGGCTACCTGGACGACGGGACCATGGTGGTCGTCGAGGGCGGGAAGCGCTACATCGGAGAGAGCTCCGAGGTGGTCGTCACCAGCGTCCTGCAGACGGTCGCCGGCCGCATGATTTTCGCCCGCCCGAAGGTGGATGTGCCGGCAGGGTCGTCGGCGGCGCATCGCCGGTAGGATCGTCCGCGCCATGCCGCCCGCCCCGGAGCCCGCCTCTTCAGACACCACGGCGGCCATTCTGCTCGCCGCCGGCGCCGGGCGCCGCGTGGGCGGCGTCCCCAAGGCGTTTCTTCCGCTCGGGGGACGGACCGTCCTCGAGCGCGCCGTTGAGGCGGTGCTGACCCCCGCCGAGGTGGGCGCGGCCGTCGTCGTCGCTCCCCCCGCCCGGCTGACAGAGGCCCGGGCGCTCACGGCGGCGTTTCCCAAGGTCAGGGCGGTCGTGGCGGGAGGAGAGGAGCGCCAGGACTCCGTCGCCGCCGGCCTGACGGCGGTGGGACCCGCGGAGTGGGTGATCGTGCATGACGCCGCCCGTCCCCTGGTCTCGCCCGCCCTGGTCCGCCGCGTGCTGCTGGCCGCCCGGGAGACCGGGGCCGCGACCGCGGGGGTGGGGGCGCGTGATACGGTGAAGGTCGCCGCCGGCGGGAGAGTGGACCGCACGCTGGATCGGGAGTCGATCTGGTTGACGCAGACGCCTCAGGCCTTCCGCGCCTCGCTCCTGCGGGAGGCCCACGCCCGCGCCCGCGCGAGGGGAGGGCGCGCCACCGACGATGCCGCGCTCGTCGAAGCGATGGGCGGGACGGTGCGGCTGATCGAAGGAGAGGGCACCAACCTCAAGATCACCACGCCGGAGGACCTGGCGATGGCGGAGGCGATCGTCCGCCTGGCGGCGGGACCGGAGGAGCGGCGGACCGGGTTGGGCTATGACGTGCACCGCCTGGCCCCGGGGCGCCGGCTGATCCTGGGCGGGGTGGAGATTCCCTTCGAGCGAGGACTGGCCGGCCACTCCGACGCCGACGCCGTGCTGCACGCCGTCACCGACGGACTCTTGGGGGCCGCGGGCCTTCCCGACATCGGCCACCACTTCCCCCCCGAGGACCCCGCCTATCGGGACGCGGACAGCCGGCGTCTCCTGGCGGTGGCGCTGGCGC
>JACQGZ010000177.1 GCA_016199305.1 Armatimonadota bacterium
CGGCGCCGCGTGTAGACAGTCAGTAGGGGTGCCCCGCGCCCCCGCAAGTTCGCGCAGCGCACTGGCGGGGTGGGGTTAAAGACGAGGAGGAATCATGGGACGGTACACAGGGTCGGTCTGCCGGCTGTGCCGCCGGGAGGGCATGAAGCTCTACCTCAAGGGGGAGAAGTGCTACACCGAGAAGTGCCCGGTGCACAAGCGCCCTACCCCTCCGGGGATGCACGGGCCGCGGCCGAGCCGGCGCAAGATGTCGGAATTCGGCATGCGCCTGCGCGAGAAGCAGAAACTGCGCCGCATCTACGGCATCTACGAGACCCAGTTCAAGAACTACTTCCAGCAGGCCTCCCGGGTCAAGGGGGTGACCGGCACGCGCCTGCTGCAGTTGCTGGAACTGCGGCTGGACAACATCGTCTACCGCCTCGGTCTGGCGTCGTCGCGGAAAGAAGCGCGGCTGATGGTGGCGCACGGGCACATCAGCGTGGAGGGGAAGCCGGTGACCATCCCCGCCTACCAGGTGAAGCCGGGGCAGACGATCGGACTGTCCGAGCGCGGCCGGCGCAACGCGCGGATTAAGGAACTGACCGAGGCGGCCGGGCGCGCCGCGCCGGCCTGGTTGGAGGCCGGTCCCGACCGGACCGGCCGCGTCCTGACCCTCCCGGGGCGGGATGAGATCGACGTGCCGGTGCAGGAGCAACTGATCGTCGAGTACTACTCGCGGTAAGGACGGAGGAGGAGCATGAGCATTGCTGCCATCTGGGACACCGCGTCCCAGCCCAAGGTCGAGTACGCGGAACTCTCCGACACCTACGGCAAGTTTGTGATCGAGCCGCTCGACCGCGGCTTCGGCGTGACACTGGGGAACGCCCTGCGCCGCGTGCTGCTGGCCGCCATCCCGGGGGCCGCCGTCACCTCGGTGAAGATCGAGGGGGTGTTGCACGAGTTCAGTTCCATCCCCGGCGTGGTCGAGGACGTCACGCAGATCATCCTGAACCTGAAGGAACTCACGCTCAAACTCCACACCGACAAGCCGAAACTGCTGCGGCTGGAGGCCTCGGGCAAGAAGGACGCCACCGGCGGCGACATCCAGCCGGACGCGGAGGTGGAGGTCCTCAACCCCGATCTGCAGATCGCCACCCTGGACCGGCGCGACTCCCGCCTGGTGATGGAACTGATGGTGGAGCGGGGCACCGGCTACGTCTCGGCGGAGCGGCACCGCAAGAGCGAGCACGTCATCGGCGTCATCCCGATCGACTCGATCTTCTCCCCCGTCCAGAAGGTCAACTTCCTCGTCGAAGACACCCGGGTGGGGCAGGCCACCGACTACGACCGCCTGGTGCTGGAGGTGTGGACGGACGGCTCGATCCGACCGGAGGACGCGGTGAAGGAGGCCTCCCGCATCCTGATCGACTTCTTCAAACTCTTCAGCGCGGGCGAGGAGGGCGCGCCCAGCGCCCTGGAGGGCGGGCCGGACGGAGAACTCTCCCGCCTGTACGCCATGCCGATCGAGGAACTGGACCTCTCCGTGCGCCCCTACAACTGCCTGAAGCGCGCCTCCATCAACACGGTGGGCGACCTGGTGCAGCGCACGGAAGAGGAGATCGTGAACGTGAAGAACTTCGGGCGGAAGTCGCTGGATGAGGTCAAGGAGAAGCTCGCCGTCCTGGGCCTGACGCTGCGGCAGAAGGAGTAGCACGGCACGATGGGATTGGGAGCGAAGGGGCGCAAACTCGGGCGGGACACCGGCGCGCGGACGGCCCTCTTCCGGCAACTGTTGAGCGCGCTGATCCTGCACGATCGCATCGAGACCACCGAGGCCAAGGCCAAGGAGACGAAAAAGATCGCCGACGGCCTGATCTCCCTGGCCCTGCGCGGCGATCTGCAGGCGCGGCGGCAGGTCGGCCGTGTGGTCCTCGACCGCGCCGCGCGCAAGCGCCTCTTCGATGAGATCGCCCCCCGCTACCGCGCCGGGCAGGGCGGGTACACGCGGGTGATCAAGACCCGGCGCCGCCGCGGCGACAGCGCGCCGATGGCCCTGATCGAACTGGTGTCCTCGTAAGTTACCCCATGTCCGGCGGGACGGGCTCCGTCCCACTGATCCAGGTCCAGGACCTCCGCTACACCTATCACGCCGGCACGCCCCAGGCGGTCGTCGCCGTCGACGGGGTCACGCTGACCATCGAGCGCGGCGAGTCCCTCGCCCTCATCGGGGCCAACGGCTCGGGGAAATCCACCCTGGCCAAGTGCCTCAACGCGCTCCTGCAGCCCAGCGCCGGTCGGGTGCTGGTGGACGGCCTGGACACGCGCGATCGTGACGCGGTCTGGGCGGTCCGGCAGCGCGTGGGGATGGTTTTCCAGAATCCCGACAACCAGCTGGTCGCCACGGTCGTCGAAGAGGACGTCGCGTTCGGCCCGGAGAACCTGGGGCTCCCCCCGGCGGAAATCCGGCGCCGGGTGGAGGAGGCCCTGCGGGTCGTGGAGATGTGGGAGTACCGGGACCACGAGCCCCACCTCCTCTCCGGCGGACAGAAACAGCGCGTCGCCATCGCCGGGATGCTGGCGATGCGGCCGGCCTGCCTGATCCTGGATGAGGCCACCGCGATGCTCGACCCGCAGGGCCGGGCGGAGGTGCTGCGCACGGCCGCGCGCCTCAACCGGGAGGACGGCATCACCATCGTGCACATCACCCACGCGATGGAGGAGGCCGCGCTGGCCCGCCGGGTGGTGGCCCTGGCCGCCGGGCGGGTGGCCCTCGACGGTCCGGCCGACGAGGTCTTCGAACGGGCCGACGTGCTGCGCGACCTGCGGCTCGATCTGCCGCCCGTCGCCGCCCTGGCCCAGGGGCTGCGCGCGGGGGGCCTCGCCGTGCGCGGCCGGCCGCTCACCCCGGACGACCTGGTGGAGGCCCTCGCCGGCGACGCCCACGCGGCGGACGCCGCGACCGGCGCCGCCACGCGACCGACGTGATCGAGGTCCGCGACCTCCACCACACCTACCTCCAGGGCACGCCGATGGAGGCGGTGGCGCTGCGGGGGATCACCCTCACCATTGGGGAGGGAGAGCGGGTGGCGATCATCGGAC
>JACQGZ010000178.1 GCA_016199305.1 Armatimonadota bacterium
ACCCCGCCGCCGAAGACCACCATCTCGGGATTCAGCACGTTCACCAGGGAGGCCACCGCCACCCCGATGTACCCCCCCGCCCGCGCGTAGATCTCCTGCGCGAACGGGTCGCCGGCGGCTGCGCGGGCCACGGCTTCGGCCGTGATCTCCTCGGGCGACAGGGAGGCCATGGAGGTGCGCCGCCCGGTGCGCACCCCCTCAGTCGCCATGCGCGCGATGGCGGTCCCCGACGCCAAGTTCTCCAGGTGCCCGCGGCGGCCGCAGGTGCAGATGGGACCGTCCGGCTCCACCGTCATGTGACCGATCTCCCCCGCCGTCCCTGAAACCCCGTGATAGAGCTCCCCGCCGAAGATGAGACCGCCGCCAATGCCGGTGCTGACGGTAATGTAGACCAGGTCCCGCACGCCAGCGCCGGCGCCCACCCACGCTTCGCCGAGGGCTGCGGCATTGGCGTCGTTCTCGACATAGGCGCGGATACCGGTCGCCTCCTCTAAGAAGTCCCCCAGCGGCACGTCGCGCCAGCCTTCCAGATTGGGTGGCTCGAAGACCACGCCGGTGGCCGGATCGAGCGGCCCGGGCGCCCCCACCCCCAAGCCGAGAAGATCCTCGCGCCTCAGCCCGGTGGCGGAGAGTAGCGCCGCCACCTCCCGGGCGGCAGCCTCCACGAACCGCCGAGGCCCCTCCTGCGGCGTCACCATCCGGCGGCGGGCCAGCACGAGGCCCTGCGCATCCACCACCGCGCTGAGGGTCTTGGTCCCGCCGATGTCGATGCTGACGACCGGTCCGCTCATGCCTCACCCTCCGTCGCCTCCGCCGCGGGCCGACCCCCGCCGGCGGGAAGAGGAGCCGCCCAACATTATTCGAAGTGTACGCCTAGCATCCCCGGGAGGTGCCCCATGCGGTACATAACCAGCCTGCTCATTCCGATTGCGATTGCCATCGCGGCCCTGATCTTGATCCCACTGATCGTCCGGGTTGTCCGCGAGTACCAGCGCCTGGTCGTCTTCCGCTTCGGCCGGTCCATCGGGCGCAAGGGGCCCGGCCTGGTGTGGCTGATCCCGCTGATCGACCGGCCGGTCTGGGTGGACCTGCGTGAGGCCTTCCTGGAGATCCCCAGCCAGACCTGCATCACCAAGGACAACGCCCCCATCAACATCGACTTCCTGATCTACTGGAAGGTCTTCGACCCCGAGATGTCGGTGATCCAGGTGCAGGATTTTGCCGGAGCCGCCCGGGGCATCGCCACCACCACATTGCGCGCCGTGATCGGCGACATCTCCCTCGACGACGTCCTGGCGCGCCGCGAACAGATCAACCAGGTGCTGCGGGCCAAACTCGACGAGGTCACCGAGCGCTGGGGTGTGAAGGTGACCACGGTGGAGATCCGCGAGATCCTGCCGCCGCGCGAGGTGCAGGAGGCGATGACCCGCCAGATGTCCGCCGAGCGCACCCGCCGCGCGGTGGTCACGGAGGCCGACGGCACGAAGCAGGCCACGATTACCGTCGCCGAGGGCGACAAGCAGTCGGCGATCCTGCGTGCCGAGGGCGACCGGCAGGCGGCCATTCTGCGCGCCGAGGGGTTCTCGTTGGCGCTGGACAAGATCTTCGCCGTGGCCAAGAACGTGGACAGCAAGACGATGGCCCTGCAGTACCTGGAGGCGCTGAAGGCCCTCGGGGCGAGCCCGGCCACCAAGTTCATCTTCCCGCTGGAGTTCTCCCGGCTGCTCGGGCCGTTGGGCGACATGGCCGGCCAGGCCTTCGGCGGCGACCGCGGCGGCGCCAAGGGGTAAGGTATGGCGACGCAGGCCGTCCCCGAGGTCATCAGCTTGCTCCGTGGCTGAGGCAGCGCGTCGCTCCAGCGCGGGAGCCGCGGGGCGGTCAGGCCCGTTCGTGGACCGTCTGGTCGGAGGCGCCATCTGGCTCTTCGCCCTCGTCGTGGTCGCCCTCTTTCGCATCATCGACAGCACGATCAACCTCTCCATTAGCGGCTACGAGCACGTCGCGGCAATCCTGCGGACGCAGCGGCAGGTCCTGGTCGTCGTCTGGCACGGCCGGGGGCTGCTGCCGGTCTTCTTCTTCCAGGGGCTCCCCTTGCTCGTCTACTCCAGCCATCCGCGGGACGGCTCCTTTCGCGGGATCGCCCGCCCCGTGCGACGGCTGACGCTGGCCGCCCTGCAGCACCTCGGCTACCGGGTCTTCGACGCCGCGACCTACCCTTCTGAACCGCGGGGGGTGATTCGCTTCCTGCAGTTGCTGGAGCGGGGGCGCGGGGGGGTGATCGCGGCGGACGGTCCGGGCGGACCAGTCTTCCGGGCCAAGCCCGGCGCCGTCTTCATGGCGAAGAAGACCGGCGTGGCCCTCCTGCCCGTTGGCGCGGCGATGCGCGACAAGGTCGTCCTCGATTCCTGGGACCGGTTTGAGATCCCCCGGCCCTTCACGCGGGCGGCGCTGGTGATCGGCGAGCTGGTGGAGGTCCCTGCGGACATCGACGACTCCGGCGCGGAGCGTCTCTCCGCCCACCTGGAGACGATGATGAACGCGTTGATGGCGCGCGCGGAAGCGAAGGCGGCAGGACCCTCAGCCTCAGAAGTGGCGCAGACCCCAGAGCACGCCCACGGCTAGCGCGCCGAGAATCCCCAGCAGCAGCACCGGAAAGAGGAGGAACCAGGCCGCGCTGGTCGTGCGCCAGGCGATGCCGATCAGCAGCGCCAGCAGGAGAAGACCCGCGGCAAGGCCCCAGGAGACGACCCGGGCGGTTAGCACCGGCGTGCGGCGGACCGAGGGTCCTTCCTGGGGCTCGTTCGCGGGGGTGGGATTCATCACTGCGACGGCCTGGACGCCGTCAGTTCGGCGCGCAGGTGGGCGATCGTCTCCTCGTACGACTCCAGGATGCGGACCTGGCGCTGGAACCGCATCGC
Source organism: Armatimonadota bacterium (assembly GCA_016199305.1). Classification (GTDB taxonomy): domain Bacteria; phylum Sysuimicrobiota; class Sysuimicrobiia; order Sysuimicrobiales; family Humicultoraceae; genus JACQGZ01. The sequence continues at coordinate 2,919 of JACQGZ010000178.1, forward strand.
CAGGTAGCCCGCGTACAGGGCCACGCCCCAGAACGCCAGGATTTTGACCGCCTCCACCGTCAGGTCGCCGGCCGGCGGGGCGACCAGAAGGGCGCCAACATAGGTCAGGTTGTAGATCGTGGCCACATAGAGGGCCATAGCCATGCCGTAGCGGATGCTGTTGCTGACCAGCACGATGAAGTAGGCGACGTAGAAAACGCTGCCGCTGCCCCCGGTGAACAGCACGAGGGCCGAGATCAGGATCAGGTCGGTGGCCGTGGTGACGAACTTCAGCCAGGGGGGCGCCGCGATGCGGAGGATCCGCCCGTAGGCCAGGTTCAGCGCCGCCACCGCCGCGGTGAGCGCCACGATCGTCCCCCACGGGATGGGCACCTGCCCCTGCCGCTTCAGGTAGGCGACCGCCGCGAAGAGCGACGCCGCGACGATCCAGCGGACGACGACCTTGCTGCGCTCGATCTGCTGTTCCATGCTGGCGCCCCGGGGGCGGGCGGCGTGTCAGAACACTTAGGCCCGCTCCAGGATTCTCCTCCTCCTTGTCGCTTCCCGCCGTCGGAACGCGGTCCGGGCCGAGTTCGCCTCACCACAGGCAGATGCGATTCGCAAGAAAACACTTGACAAATTTTCGCAGGGGATCTCGAAGTCCGAGAGGCGTTCCTCCAGGATGGGGATGAGGTGCGCCAGGATCGCCGAGCACTGCAGTCAGATGAGAGGGAGACCGCGGCCGAACGTGCGGTCGCCTGGCGCAGCATGGCGGGCGTTCCTGAGCGGTCCGAAAACGCCATGCTATACATAGGGCATGGATCCGAAAATGCTCTCCGCTGTCGGTCAGCTCTCGAACCAGGAATTGCTGGCGCAGGTGAAGCATTTGGCCCAGCACGAACGTAAGGCGACCGCGGCACTCGTTGCGCACCTCGCGGAGCTGGACGAACGGCGCCTGTACCTCGCCGAAGGTTGCTCCTCATTGTTCACCTACTGCACGCAGGTGCTGCACCTCTCCGAGCACGCCGCTTACGCGCGCATCGAGGCCGCCCGGGTGGTCCGGCGGTTCCCGGGACTCCTGGACAGACTCGAGGACGGATCGGTGAACCTGACGACGGTCGGGCTCCTGGCGGCGCACCTTACTGGTGAAAATCCCCAGGAACTACTTGACATGGCCCGGCACAAGAGCAAGCGGCAGGTCGAGGAGCTCGTGGCCCGGCTGCGCCCCCAGCCGCCGGTCCCCTCCTCCGTCCGCAGGCTCCCGACCGCGCCCCCGGCGGCGGCATCGTCCCCGCCCCTTGCCACGGCTGGCCTGCAACCAGCCGGTGATGGACGAGACACTGCACCTCTGGGAATTGTAACGACAACTCGGTCCGGACCGAGTTCGGCGCCGGCCACTCCGGATCTGTCATCTCCAGCCACGACGCCGTCCCGAGCGCGTCCTCCCTTCGTCACCCCGCTGGCGCCCCAGCGCTACAAGGTGC
>JACQGZ010000183.1 GCA_016199305.1 Armatimonadota bacterium
ACCTGACCGACGGCGACCTGAGGCACGCCATCGACTTCCGGTCGGTCTACGCGACCGTCCTCGATAAGTGGCTGGGCGCCGATCCGAGCAAGATCTTGGGGTCGAACTACGACCGGGTCGCGTTCATCTAGATAACTGGGCAGGGAGGGACCCCTTCCGCTTCAGAACTACGGGATACTTCCGCGGGCGGGGTCCCTCCCTGCCCTTCACCTTGATCAACGCGACAGGTAGAAGTGCCATCCGAGCCCGAACCTTCCTAGCGTGAAGCCGGCAACGCCGTTTGCAACCTTCGCCAGCGATCTGGCGCGCGAGAGCGGCGCGCATCTGATGTCCTATCTGTCCGATGCCGCCCCTGAGAAGGACATCCGTCTCAAGGGCCCCACCGACGTAGTCACCCGGGCCGATCACGAGGTGGAGGCCCTCATCGCCGGGCGCATCCGCGAGGCCTTCCCCGGCCACGGCCTGCTGGCCGAAGAGGGCACGCTGCTCAAGGGCGATGAGTATCGCTGGGTCGTCGATCCGCTGGATGGAACCGCCAACTTCGCCCATGGGGTGCCGTGGTTCGCGGTCTCCATCGCGCTGGAGCACCGCGGCGAAGTGGTCCTCGGCGTGGTGCAGCACCCCTCCCTCGAGGAGACCTTTGTGGCCGAACGCGGGGGCGGGGCGTGGCTGTCCACACGGGATGGTCCCTTCCTCCGCCTGGCGGTTTCCGCGGCTGCGACCCTCCAGGCGTCGCTCCTGGCCACCGGGTTTGCGGGAGGCCAACTGTCCGCCCGCGACGCGGCGCTCGTCCCCCGCTTCGTCCGCGCCGCCCGAGGCGTGCGCAACCTGGGGTCGGCCGCGATCCACCTCGGCTACGTGGCCGCGGGGCGGATCGACGCCTACTGGGAGCCCGCGCTGCACGCCTGGGACATTGCGGCCGGCGTGCTACTGGTGGAGGAGGCGGGCGGTCGGGTTACCGACATGGATGGTACCCCGCTGCGGTCGGGGGACGTGCTGGCCAGCAACGGCCGCATCCACGCCGCCATGCTGGAGGTCATCGCCAGCGAAGGCCCACGATCCGGTCGCGGAGCGAGGTGAGCACGGTGGCCATCCCAACCCAACCGGTGACGGAGCGGCCCTGGACGAAATTCTACGACGAGGGCGTCCCGGCCAGCCTCCACTATCCGGAGATGCTCGTGCACCAGATGCTGGAGGGGTCCGCGCGCCGCCATGGCGATCGGAGCGCGCTGCTCTTCTTTGGGCGCAAGATCACCTTCGCGGCGCTGGACGATCTGGCCGCGCGGTTTGCCGCCGGCTTGCAGCGACTGGGCGTGCGCCGCGGGACGCCGGTCTCGCTCCACCTGCCGAACTCGCCGCAGTTCGTCATCGCCTACTACGGCATCCTCAAGGCCGGCGGCATCGCCGTGCCGCACAATCCGCTCTATACCGAGCGCGAGATCGAACACCAGCTGGCCGACTCCGGCGCCCAGGTGGCGGTGACGCTCGACATGATGTACCCGAAGGTGGCTCCCGCCGCCCGGCGCACCGGGGTGCGCCATCTGGTCGTCACCGGCATCCACGAGTACATGCCGGCGCACCTTCGCCTGCTGTATCCGATCAAGGCGAAGCGGGAGGGACACTGGGTGACGGTGCCGCCGGCCGCGGACGTCTACGCCTTCACCGCCCTGCTGCGCGAGGGGCGCCCCCAGCCGGTCGAGGCCTCGCCCGATGATCCCGCGCTCTACCAGTACACCGGCGGGACGACCGGCCTGCCCAAGGCCGCCGTGCTCACCCACCGCAACCTGGTCTGCAACACGCTGCAGGCCGCGGCATGGAACGCGGCGACCTCACAGCCCGGGGACCGGGCGCTGGCGGTGCTGCCCTTCTTCCACATCTACGGGATGACGGCGGTGCTGAACTTCGCGGTCTGGTCAGGCCTCGGCGTCATCCTGATCCCGCGTTTCGACGTGGAGATGGTGCTCAAGGCGGCCCATCGGTTGCGCCCGGCGGTCTTCCACGGCGTCCCGACGATGTACATGGCCCTGCTCAACCGCCCGGATCTGCGGCGGTACGACCTGCGCTCGGTGCGCACCTGCATCAGCGGCGCGATGGGGCTGCCTCAGGAGGTGCAGCGATCCTGGGAGGCGGCGACCGGCGGGCGGCTCGTGGAAGGGTACGGATTGACGGAGGCCTCGCCGATCACCCACTGCACTCCCGTGCAGGGTCACCGCAGGCCCGGCAGCATCGGCGTCCCCTTCCCCGACACCGACGCGCGCATCGTCGACGGCGAGACCGGCCGCGACCTGCCGGTGGGTGAGGTCGGCGAACTGGCGGTGCGCGGGCCGCAGGTGATGCGCGGCTATCTGAACCGTCCCGAGGAGACCGCGGCGACCCTGCGCGAGGGGTGGCTCTTCACCGGCGACATGGCGCGGCGGGACGACGATGGCTTCTTCTACATCGTCGACCGGAAGAAGGAGATGATCAACGTCGCCGGATTGAAAGTCTATCCCCGCGAGGTGGAGGAAGTCCTCTACGCGCACCCGGCGGTGCGGGAGGCGGCGGCGATCGGCTCGGCCGACCCGATGAAGGGCGAGGTGGTGAAGGCGTTTGTGGCCTTGAAGGAAGGCGCCACCGCCACCCCGGAGGAGCTCATCGCCTTCTGCCGGGAGCGCCTGGCGCCGTACAAGATCCCGAAGGCGGTGGAGATCCGCGACGCCCTCCCCAAGAGTTTGATCGGCAAGATTCTGCGGCGCGCCCTGGCCGACGAAGACCGAGGGCGGTGAGCGGACCTCCTGCGGCGCGCCCGACCACGCCGCGGCGGGGCGCGGCAGGCGCCATCGCGATCCTGGCGGCGGCCGCGCTGCTGCTGGGGGCGTGCCGTGCGTCGGAGCCCTCACCCTCCGGGCGCGCGCCGGGGGCCGCTCCCGGTGCCGCCTTGCAGGCCACGCTGGTCGCCTCCTGGGGAGAGGTCGGCGCGGACAGCCAGTTCAACCGGCCCTCCGGTGTGGCGGTGGACGGGGCCGGCAACCTCTATGCTGCCGATACCGGCAATCACCGCGTGCTGAAGTTCGGGCCGGGCGGAACGCTGGCGGCGACCTGGACCTCGGCGGGCGGTTCAGCGCTGCGCTCGCCGACCGGCGTTGCGCTGGATGGGGCGGGCAACGTCTACCTGGCGGATACAGGCCATCACCGGGTCGTGAAGTTCGATCCGTCCGGCCACGTGCTGGCGGTGTGGGGATCGCCCGGCGGTGGAGAGGGATCCTTCAACGCGCCCACGGCGCTCGCGGTCGACCGCTCGGGGAACCTCTACGTCGCCGACTCGAAGAACCACCGGGTGCTGAAGTTGAGCGCGGCCGGGGTCTCGTTGGGCGGATGGGGTTCCTACGGCTCGGGGGACGGCCAGTTCAACACCCCCTCGGGGATCGCCGTCGACGGCGCCGGTCGCGTCTATGTGGCGGACACCTGGAACCACCGCATTCAGGTCTTTGAGCCGGGAGGGCGCTTCCTGTTTACCTGGGGTGGGCTGGGCCGCGGCAGCGGGTATTTCAACACGCCGACCGGCATCGCTTCCGACGGCGCGGGCGGCCTCTATGTGATCAGCGCGGGCCAGCAGGCCGCCCCCTCACGCAACGCCGCCGACATCCTCCGCATGCAGAAGGTGCAGCGGTTCACCGTAGCCGGCGTCTTCCGCACCGCCTGGGGAAGCGCGGGCAGCGGCCCGGGGCAGTTCGACCGCGCGGCGGCCGTCGCCGTGGACCGCGCCGGCAACGTCTACGTCGCGGACACGGAGAACCACCGCGTCCAGAAGTTCAGCGCGGCGGGGCGCTTCCTCCGGCAGTGGGGCGCCCTCCCGGCCGGAGTCCTTAAGCGGCCCGACGCGCTGGCGGTCGATGGGACGGGGCACGTCTATGTCGCCGATCCGGGCAATCACCGTCTCGCGAAGTTCACCGGCAGCGGCGCCTTCGTGACGGCTTGGCGGTTTGCGCCCACGGCGAGGATCGAGGATGTGGCCACCGACCGCGCGGACACGCTGTACGTCGGCGTGACCGAGGATGGCGTCTCTGAGGTGAGGAGGCTCAACGCGTCGGGTGCGGCCGGCGCGCCGCTGCGCGGACTTTCGTCCATCGGAGGCGTGGCCGTGGACGGGAGCGGGCGCCTCTACGTCTCCGACTGGCGGGCCGGTTTGGTGCGGCAGTTTGGATCGAGTGGACGGCCGCTGGCGTCGTGGAAGGCAGAGTTCCCGGGGGACCTGGCGGTGGACGGGGCCGGCAACGTCTACGTGGTGGAGCAGGAACGGCACCGCATCGTCAAGTTCAGTTCCACGGGAAAGGTCCTCGCCGCCTGGGGATCGCTCGGCAGCGGCGAGGGACAGTTCCAGGATGCACGGATCGCGGTGGACGCGGCCGGCCGCGTGTTTCTGGCCGACATCCTCTACCATCGCGTGCAGGTCTTCGGTCCGACCGGCGCCTTGCTCGGGACGTGGGGACGGTGGGGAGCGGGGACGGGTGAGTTCAACCAGCCCCGCGGCATTGCGGTGGACGTGGCCGGGCGTGTCTATCTCGCCGATCAGATGAACAACCGCGTGCAGGTCTTCACGGTGCGCCTGCCGGGGAGGACCGACTAGGCCTACTCCGGCCGGCTGCGATGGACCAGATAGACGCCGGCAAGCACGGCCGCTCCCCCCGCGGCATGCCCCCAGGAGAGGACCTCGCCAAGCAGCGGTCCGGCCAGCGCCGCCGTCACCACCGGCTGTCCCAGCAGCGTCGGCGCTACCAGTGAGGCGGGCAGGTGGCCGAGGGCGTAGGTGATCGCCAGATAGCCGAGGCTC
>JACQGZ010000184.1 GCA_016199305.1 Armatimonadota bacterium
ATCGAGAACTCCCTGGACACCTGCCCCTTGGCCCCCAACCAGGGCGATCCCCGCATAGGCGGCGACGGCGACGCCGACGGCGACGGCCTGGACGCCGCCTGCGACCCCGACGACAGCGTCGCAAACTCCGACGAGGACGCCGATGGCTACCTGAATCGTCAGGATAATTGCCCACTGGACCCCAACGGCGAGAATGAGGCCGACGTTGAGGGCGTGGGCAACCAGCTGGACTCCGACGGCGACCAGATCGGCGACGCCTGCGACACCGAGGGCAACGGACCCGCCGAGCCTGACGGTGAGCTGGCCAGCGCCCAACTCACCTCTGAGGTCACCATAGGCGCCGGCACAGGCCCAGGCGGGCCGCCGGAATGCCCTGAATGCTTTGGCGGCGGTGGCGGCGGTGGCGACGGCGACGGTCTGAGCACCGGCGCCCTCATCGGGATCATCGTCGGCATCGTCGCAGCCGTCGTTGTAGTGGGCGGCGCGGCCGTCTACATGAGGCGCCGCGCCGGCAGCGGCGGCGCCACCGCCTAATACTAGCCAGCAAGCGGTAAACGTTGGGGGCCGACTGTCGCGGCCCCCAACCCCTTTTCAGCATCAGCTAAGCCGGCGGCAACAGCGCTCGCAGCAGCTCGCGCCGGCTGATGCCCCGACCCACACCCTCCGGGTCCACCCGATGACGGGCCGGCGTCTCCACCTTTGACAGATCGAACGGGGCCGCCAGCAGCATCTCGGCGTTGCGGTCGCTGGGCGCCAGTCCGGCCGCCTGCGGATCGCGCTGGGGGTCCTGCGCCGCCACGCTGCGCGCGATTGCGGCCAGCTGCTCTTCGTTGATCTCGTCGGCCGGCGTGGGGTCGCTGGCAGCGTCCGGGGCCAGGGGCGCGGCGATATCATAGATCGTCGTGAACAGAGAGATGGTGCCGTCCCGGTTGTCGACCACCTCCAGCAGGCGGCCCTGCATTGGCAACGCCACAGGGGACGCGCTGGTCACCTCCCAGTAGCTGCCGCCGCGCCGCTCCGGGTCCGGCCGGGGCGTAATGTTGTTCCTGTGGGTATGGCCGGCGATGTGGGCTATCACGTTGGGAAAGCGGTGCAGCAACGCCTCCAGCTCGGGCCCAAGGACGCGCCCCTTGCCGGAGGGACCCGGCAGCGGGTTGTTCAGCCTGTCCAGCGGATGGTGGCTGACGATCACGATCAGCCGGTCTTCGACCTTGTCGCCCTGCTCCTCAAGCCTCCCTTTACGGTCGTAGTAGCGGCGGCTGCGTGCCTTCAGCTGCCCCTCCAGCCACTTGAACTGCGCCGCATCGATGCTGCCGGCGGCGAACCCCGCCGGGTTCACTGTGTCCAGCACGACGAACGCCAGCGGCCCGTGCTCCAGAACGTAGTAGGCCACATCTTCGTCGATGTTCCTGGTCCTGAAGCCGTGGCCGACGGGCCCGGGGTGCTCGGCGCTGTTGAACAGCTCCTGCATCCACTCCTTGCGGCTCAGGAGCCGGCGCCCGGCGTCCGCGGTGACCGCCCTCACCTCCGTTCCCTCGTCCGCCAGGATCGCCGCCGTCAGCCCGGGATCGAGGAGGACGGAGGGGTCGGCGCAGACCTCCTCCTTGCGCGCGGGGGAGAGATCGATCACTTTCTGGCCGCCCACCGCGATCTGGGCCGCGGCCTCGCTGGCAGGAAAGCTCCCCTGGGCGAGGACGTCCCGGTTGCCCAGCGCCGTGTACCAGGGGTAGCGGATGCCCTGAGGGGTGAAGGGGAACTGCGCCAGCGCCAGCAGGTCAGGCGACGTCGGATAAGGGCTCTCAGACTGGACTCCCTCGTAGCCGGGCCCGCCCGAGTCCAGCTGGAGCGGCCGGCCGTCCATCAGGTCGATGAACCAGCGCAGCTCGTTGAGCTGAGCGTTGTCGGCCGCGTTGCCCGTGTGCAGGACGAAGTCTATGGGGCGGTCGGTCACGGCGCCGCGCCTCAGCCGGTTCGCCTGCCGGATCAGAGAAGCGGCGACGTGCGCGGTGAGCGTCTCCTGCGGTCGGAACGCGGCCGTCGAGAGCGGCGTGGGACAGGAGTCCTGCCACTCCCCCCGCAGCGGCGACTCCTCGTCCAGCAGCTGGAAGTCCGCAAAGTGGTGGAAGGCAACGAAGGCCCGCCTCCGCTTCTCCCGCCCCACCTGCGCCGGCGCCAGCTCCGTGCGG
>JACQGZ010000181.1 GCA_016199305.1 Armatimonadota bacterium
CAGAGCATGCAGTTGATGCACATGCTGAACTGCTTGTAGCGGGCCAGTTCCGTCGGCGTCTGCCGGTACTCGCCCTGGGTCAGGGATGGCTCGGTTTCCCGGGTGATCCAGGGTTGGACGCTACGCAGCTTCGCCATGAAGTCGTCCAGGACGATCACCAGGTCGCGCTCCACGGGGAAATTTGCCAGCGGCTCGACGCGCACCGGACCCGGATAGTACTCCCGCAAAAACGCGGCGCAGCTGAGTCTGGGCACCCCGTTGATCATCATGCCGCAGCTGCCGCAGACCCCCATGCGACACGACCAGCGATAGGAGAGGCTCCCGTCCAGGGTGTCCTTGATGTGGTTGATGGCGTCCAGCACCACCCAGTCTTCGCGATAGGGGATCTCGTAGGTCTGAAAGGTGGGGGTGGGGTCCTGGTCAGGCCGGTAGCGGAAAATCTCCAGCGTGATACTCCGCGCTCCCATGCTCATCTTCCGTAGACGCGTTCCGCGGGCGGCCAGCGCGTGATCACGACATCCAGGTAGTCGATCCGCGGCGCGCCGGCGGTCCGATGGGCCAGGGTGTGTGTGAGGAAGCGCGCGTCGTCCCGCCGCGGATAGTCGGTGCGCTGGTGCGAGCCGCGCGACTCGGTGCGCGCCAGGGCGGAGTGGGTCACCGCCTCGGCGACGTCGAGCATGAACTCCAGTTCCAGCGCGGCGATGAGTTCGGTATTGAAGGTCAGACTGTGGTCCGCCAGGCGGATGCGGGCGAACCGCTCGCGCAGGCGGGCCAGCGTCTCCACGGTCGACCGCAGCGACCCGTCGTCGCGGTAGATGCCGCAGCCGGTCTCCATCGCCCGGGTCATCTCATTGCGCAGGGTGGCGATGCGCTCCGTCCCGCCCTCTTTGCGCAGGAAGCCGCCGGCGATGCGCCGCTCCTCGTCGCGCCCCTGGGCCGCCAGCGCCGCGTCGTCCGGCTGCGGATGGTCCAGGGCAAAAGTCGCCGCCGCCTTCCCCGCCCGCGCGCCGAAGACGAGCAGTTCGGGCAGGGAGTTCGAACCCAGCCGGTTCGCGCCGTTGATGCTGACGCACGCCACTTCGCCCGCGGCGAAGAGTCCCGGGAGGGGCGTCGCCCCGTGCACGTCTGTGTGCACGCCCCCCATCATGTAGTGCACGACCGGCCGGACCGGGATGGGGTGATGCACCGGGTCGATGCCCACATAGTTCCGCGCCAGTTCCCGCACGAAGGGGAGCCTCTCGTCGATCTCTTTCTCCCCCAGGTGACGGATGTCCAGATGGACGACGTCACCGTGCGGCCCCGGGATCGTGCGGCCCTTCTGCTGCTCCTTGACGAAGGCCTGGGAGAGTTTGTCCCGCGGCCCGAGTTCCATCGCCCGCAGGCGGGGCCAGGGGTCCGGCGGCCCGAGGCCATAGTCCTGCAGGTAGCGATAGCCGTCTTTGTTGACCAGGATCCCGCCTTCGCCGCGGGCCGCCTCGGTGATGAGAATCCCCGTGCCTGGGAGCCCCGTGGGGTGGTACTGCACGAATTCCATGTCTTTCAGCGGGACCCCCACGCGGGAGGCCAAGGCCATGCCGTCCCCGGTGCAGATGGCCGCGTTGGTGGTGAACGGGAAGACGCGTCCCGCCCCGCCCGTGCACAGCACCACCGCGCCGGCGGCGATGAGGCGCAGGCGCCCGCTGCGCATTTCGATGGCGGTCACGCCCTGGCAACGCCCGTTCTCGACCAGCAGGCGGGTGGCAAACCATTCATCATACCATGTGAGGGTGGGGTATTTCAGCGAGGTCTGGAAGAGCGTATGCAGCATGTGGAAGCCGGTCTTGTCCGCCGCAAACCAGGTGCGTTCGATCGTCATGCCGCCAAACGGTCGCACCGCCACGCTGCCGTCCGGCTCCCGGCTCCAGGGGCAGCCCCAGTGTTCCATCCGGATCATCTCGTCGGGCGCTTCGTTGACGAAAAGTTCCACGGCATCCTGGTCGGCCAGCCAGTCCGATCCGGTGATCGTGTCCTTGATGTGCTCGGCCAGGCTGTCGTTCGGTTTGATCACCGCGCCGGCGCCGCCCTCCGCCGACACGGTGTGGCTGCGCATCGGGTACACCTTGGACACGACGGCGATGTCCAGCGTGGGATCGGTCTCCGCCGCGGCAATCGCCGCGCGCAGGCCGGCCAGGCCACCTCCGATGATGACGATGTCGTGCTGAATGGTCTCCATCGCCTAGCGCCGGACCGTCCCCGGCTGGAAGGTGAGCAGCACGATGGCCCCCATGACCATGAAGACAATCCCCAACACCCAGAGCGTGGCCTCGGCGGCGACCCGCCACCCGCGGTGCTGAATGTAATCGTCAAGCACACCGCGCATCCCGATGAGCCCATGCGAGAGCGCGAAGACGAGGATGAGCATGTCGTAGATCCGCCAGAATGGTGTGGTGAACCGCTGGGCGACGAATTCAAAGTCGATGGTGTCCGTCGAGTTGATCACATGCATGATGTAGAGA
>JACQGZ010000193.1 GCA_016199305.1 Armatimonadota bacterium
ACTCGTTGTTGGTCCCGTAGGTGATATCGGCCGCGTAGGCCTCGCGGCGGCTCACCGGCCGGAAGTGGTTCAGGCGGTCGTCGTGATGCGGATGCGGATCGACGTAGGCGGGATCGTAGATGCCGGAGACCTCGTGCCCGATCGCGGCCACGGAGAGACCCAGGGCGTGGTAGATGGGCCCCATCCACCCGGCGTCACGCCGGCTCAGGTAATCGTTCACGGTGACCAGGTGGACGCCCCGGCCGAGCAGGGCGTTGAGGTAGATCGGCAGGGTAGCGACGAGGGTCTTGCCCTCGCCGGTCTTCATCTCGGCGATCTTGCCGCGGTGCAGCACCGCCCCGCCCAGCAACTGGACGTCGAAGTGGCGCTGGCCGATGCTCCGCTTGCTGGCCTCCCGCACCGCGGCGAAGGCCTCGGGGAGCAGCTTCTCCAGCGCAGCGGCGGCCGCGGCCTTGCGGGCGCCCTCCTCCACGCCGTCGAGCGCCTCGGCGATGTGGGCGCGAAACTCATCCGTCCGGGCCAGGAGCTCCTCGTCGGAGAGACCTTCCATGTCGGCCTCAAGGCCGTTGATCTCGGCGACAATGGGCTCGAGGCGGCGGATTTCCCGCTCGCTCGCATCGCCCAGTATTCGCTGCAGCAGTCCCATCGGCGACTCCCCGAACCCCAAAATCCAGACACTCTATTATACCGGCGAACGATGGGGCCGGACCGCCCGTTCCCGCCCGTACCGCCGGGCGCCGGAAAATGCATGCGGGCGGATGGGCTCCGCCCGCCTATGCTCCTCGCCGCGCGGTGTCCCGCGACCCTTATGCTGGACGGCCCACTGTCAGCCACCCCACCGGCCGGTTCACCGCGGCCAGGACGGCCCGCACGACGGCCTCACGCGGGTCCTCCCGGACAACGGAGGAACCGCTGAGCACCTCTTCCTCCTGCCCCGACAGCGTGAGCACCACCACCGCCACCTCCCGATCTCCCACCCGGGTGACGCCGACCCCCTCCAGGACCAGCATCGCCGAGACCCGCAGGAAGACCTCTACCGCCCGCAACGCGGCCTCCGCCACCAGGTCCAGGCGCGCACGACTGGTATTCGGCCCGCCGGCCACCCCTTCATAGAGGAGCCCCTGCTCCTCCAGATGCACCTTCACTTCCGAGGCATTACGCAGCGAGGAGACCGTGAGGCCGACGTATTTCAGGCGGGCCTGCGGCGGTGGTCCGGCCTGCGCCGAGCGCATCGCCGCCACGCGGATCTGGCGCGGGTCCAGCTGCACGCCCAGTTCGGCGGCCAGGGCGGAGGCCACGTCCATCTGAATCAACTTGGGGCTGCGGTCGCCCTGCCCCAGCACGTGAATGAGCCCCAGCCCACCGCCGGGGTCGGCTTCGGCGCGCACCGAGATGACCCCGCGCAAGCGCCGGACGATCTCCTCCGCGTGTTCCAGGAGCGTCTGTCCGTCCCGCCGGTCCCCCACCCGCTCCACCCCCACCCGCGCCCGTCCTGTCCCGGACCGTCCCCGGCTACTCGGGTTCGATCACCCCGTAATCGCCGCTCTGCCGCCGGTAGAGCACGTTCACCTCTTCGGTCTGCGCGTTGCGGAAGACGAAGAAGGCGTGCCCCAGGCGCTCGATCTGGATAATGGCCTCCTCGGCCGTCATCGGCTTCATGGCGAAGCGTTTGATGCGCACGACCTCCGGAGGGGCCGGCGTGGCCCGCAGGGCCGCCTCGGCATGGGCCGCCTGGCGCCGCCGCGCCCGGCTGGCGTCGATGCGGCGCTTGTCGATGAGCTTGCTGCGGCGCTTGCGGATCTGCCGCTCCAGTTTGTCCACGACGCCGTCGATGGCGGCCCACATGTCCTCCTCGCTGTGCCGCCCCCGCAGCACGAGGCCATCCCCCCACACCGTCACCTCCGCCACCTGGGCCCGGCCGTCGGAGCGGTGGCGCTCCGCCTTCAGCACGGCCTGGGCCTCCTGCAACTGGTCGAAGTGGCGGCTGAGCTTGCGCAGTTTCCGCTCCGCGTAGCGCTTCAGGGGCTCTGCCACCTCCACGTGCCGCCCCTGGATGATGAGGTTGAAGGGCCGGACCGCGCGCCGCGCCATGTGCACTCCTCAGAGAACGATGCCTTGCGGTATTCTTCGCCCCGCCGCGTTCCCCTCCGGCCCGCCTCGCCCCGCCGTCAGAGGGCGTCCCAGTCACGCAGGGGGAAGCGGCTCTCGAAGGCGCGGCGGGCGTAGGGATCGGTCATCCCGGCCAGAAAATCGCAGACGCTCCGGGGAATGCCGCCACCGTCGGGAACCGTGTGGAATTCCTCCGGAACCTCCGCGGGATGAGCGAGGTAGTAGGCGAAGAGGGCGTGGATGGCGGCCTGGGCGCGCCGCACGTCATCG
>JACQGZ010000013.1 GCA_016199305.1 Armatimonadota bacterium
ATGATGAGCAGGTTCTTGCTCACCTGGAGCAGGCGCTCCAGCAGCGGCAGGATGTCATTCACCGACGAGATCTTCTTGTCGGTGATGAGGATGTAGGGGTCCTCCAGCGTGGCTTCCATTTTGTCAGGGTCGGTGATGAAGTAGGGGGAGATGTAGCCCCGGTCAAACTGCATTCCCTCGACGACCTCCACGGTCGTCTCGATGCCCTTCCCCTCCTCGATGGTGATGACCCCGTCCTTGCCGACCTTGTCCATCGCGTCCGCGATGATCTCGCCGATCTCGGGGTCGTTGGCCGCGATCCCCGCCACGTGGGCGATGTCGCTGTGTCCCTCCACCTGGATCGAGGCCTTCTTGATCTCCTCCACGACCGCCTCGACCGCCTTGTCGATGCCGCGCTTCAGCATCATGGGGTTGGCGCCGGCCGCGACATTCTTCAGCCCCTCCCGCACCATCGCCGAGGCCAGCACGGTGGCGGTGGTGGTGCCGTCGCCGGCCGCGTCGTTGGTTTTGCTGGCGACTTCCTTGACCAACTGGGCCCCCATGTTTTCGTAGGGGTCCTCTAGTTCGATCTCCTTGGCGACGGTCACGCCGTCTTTGGTGATGGTGGGGGAGCCCCACTTCTTTTCCAGGACGACGTTGCGGCCTTTCGGTCCGAGCGTGATCCGGACCGCACTGGCCACCTTCTCCACGCCGCGCTCCAGTGCGCGGCGTGCATTTTCGTCGTAGAGCAACAGCTTCGCAGGCATGTCCTCTGCCCTCCTATCGAATGTGTCGGGGAGTCGATATTAGCACTCCATTGCCCTGAGTGCTAGTTATCCTTCCCTAATGGTGCGAGGGCGCAGAGGGGAAATCAAGCGCCGTCGAATGGGCGTCAGAGGCCAATAACCAGGCAAGATCCCACTCTTTCTTCGATTTTCGCGCCATTTCTCGCTCTCGCTCAAGATTTCGCAGGCGATGCCAGGAAGACCATCGCAGGCCGGTGTAAAGTGAGGCCGGATGCGGACTCCCATCTGGCGGGCGGGCCTGGCCGCCTTCCTCCTGCTGACCGGCTTTCTGGCCGCTTCGCAGTGGCATGCGGGCCAGCCCCTGCGCGCGCAGGTGGAGCTGCCGACCCCCCGCATCCAGCAGCTGGCCCTACTGCTGAAGCGGCAGGAGGAGGCCCAGGGGGCCCTGGAGGCGGAGATCCGGCAGCTGCGCGAACGGGCCCTGGCCTACGAGCGTGCTGTTGTGGAAGGGAAGGGCGCGGCCGAGACGATGGCGGCCGAACTCGCCCAACTGCGCTTGGTCCTGGGCCTGGTGCCGGTCGAGGGCCCGGGGGTGGAGGTGCGGCTGCGCAGCCAGGGGGCGGGAGGCGTCCTCCCCGTGCAGATCCGCGCGGCAGACCTGTCGGGTCTGGTGAACGAACTGTGGTCGGCCGGCGCCGAGGCGGTTGCGGTGAACGGGGTGCGGATCCTGTCCACGACGGGCTTTCGCGACCACGCCGACGACGTCATCGTGGGCGCGGTGGCGATGCGACCTCCGTTCGTCGTGGCGGCGATCGGCGAGCCGTTGGTGCTGCAGACCGCCCTGCGGCTGCGCGGGGGATTCGTGGAGGGGCTGCGCTCGATCGGATTGTCCGTCTCCGTGCAGCGACGGCCCCACATCCGGTTGGAAGCCTACCGGGGTCCGCTGCTGTTCCGCTACGCCCGCCCCGCGCCCGGGCCCTAAAAACGGCGGACCGCGATCCCCGCCGGGTGGTGTGGATGACATCTCCCGGCAGTCGTGACCGCGGTCCCCAAACCCGTCCTGGAGGAGCCCACCGTGCTTGGGCCGGAGCACGGGTATGAAGCTTGGTCTTCTCGCCCCGGCGTTGCGGCGGCCCTCGAGAGACGGGCAATCAGTATAGGAAGCGCCCCATCACGTGTCAATCATTCCTTCGACGGAGAAAGCCCACCCATTCCTTCGACGGAGAAACTCACCAGGGATTGTGCCCAACCGCTGCGCCGTCTACTCCTTTCGCGGGAACTCACGAAAGGACGTTCTGAGGAAGTTCCCGCCGCACCTTGCCGCGTGCCGGCGAATCGGCGCTAGAACGGATAAGCCAGCGGGATTACTGCCAGCATCAGCAGGAAGAGGATCACCGCCAGCGGCAGCCCCGACCGCACATAGTCGCGCAGCGTGTACCCGC
>JACQGZ010000197.1 GCA_016199305.1 Armatimonadota bacterium
CGGCTGGTCTTCAATTTCATCGACCCGAAGCGTCCCCGTCCGTTCCGCCGGCGGGGCCAGGGGACGTTTGTAATCTCGGTCGCCGTCACCGATCAGCCCGTCGAGGACGTGCTCAAAGACGCCTACCCCCTGCTGATTCGCTCCCTGGCAAACCTGTGCATCTATCTCGTCCGTGCCGGGGACCGCCTGGACACCTACTTCGTCACCCTGGAACAGGGGTACTATCGCGTGCCGGACCTCAGCGGCGACGCCTACTACGATTACCTCTTCCAGCGCCTTCTCCCGCTGGCCTCCTCCGAACTGGTCATCAACAACGAGTTTCATCGGGACCTGCCCGAGGCGCTGTGGGAGGGCGATGACCTGACGCTCCAGCTGGCGGATGCCGGCCGGCGGCTCGATGCGCTCGATCTCCTCCCCACCCCCTTCCCCATCCAGGAAATGCTGAGCGCGCGGGATTTCCGCCACGTCGAACGCCTCTTCGCCCTCGGCGGGCTCAGTTACGGCAACCTCAGCGTGCGCAAGGACGCCACGCGCTTCTGGATGAGTGCCAGCGGCGTGGACAAAGGGAAGATGCAGTTGATCGGCCGGGACATGCTGCTGGTGAAAGACTTCGATCCGGACCGGCGGGTCATGCTCCTCAGCGTTCCCCCACACGTCGAACCGAGGCGCGTGTCCGTGGATGCGATCGAGCACTGGATGATCTACACGGAGCACCCCAGCGTCGGCGCCATCGTTCACGTGCACGCCTGGATGGAAGGGGTTCCCTCGACGACCATGAACTACCCCTGCGGCACGCGGCAACTGGCGCAGGCCGTGGCCGATGTGGTCCGGCAGGCTCCGGACCCCGCGTGCGCCGTCGTCGGGCTGCGGAACCATGGGCTGACGATCACGGGGCGTACGCTGGCCGACATCTTCGACCGGCTGGAGCAGGGGTTCATCCGTCAGGTGCCGATGTCCTGACCGGCGCGTGCGGGCACTCCTCTTTCACCCGACGGTCCCCCGCTACGCGCTGACGCGGGCGCTGGGGGCGGTGCGCCCGTCGGCCTACCTGGGCCGCACGTCCCCCCTGCAGTACCGTGACGTCCCGGATCCCCCGCTTCCCGGTGATGACTGGGTCCGGGTGGCGGTGCGGCTGGGCGGCATCTGCGGCAGCGACCTCCACCTGGTGCGACTCGAAGCGAGTCCGGCCACGTCGGCCTACACCTCATTTCCCTTCGTCCCCGGCCACGAGAACGTGGGCACGATCATCGAGACCGGTCGAGCGGTGGAAGGCCTGGCCATCGGGCAGCGCGTCACCGTTGAGCCCGTGCTGCCCTGTATCACGCGCGGGATCGCCCCCCCCTGCCCGAACTGCGCGGCGGGAGACTACAATCGCTGCCTCCGCGTCACCGAGGGCCACTTGAGCGCGGGGCTGATGATCGGGGCCTGTCGGGATACGGGGGGCAGCTGGGGCGAGTTTTTCGTCGCGCATCGCTCTCAGGTGCTGCCAGTGCCGGACGACGTGAGCGATGAAGGAGCGCTGCTGGCCGAGCCGATGGCGTGCGCCCTGCATCCGCTGCTCCGCAATCCCCCGCCGGACGGCGCCACGGTGTTGATCATCGGGGGCGGCGTGATCGGGCAGTGCGCCGTGGCCAGCCTTCGGGCGATGGGGAGCCGTGCCCGAGTGCTCGCGCTCGTCAAGTACCGGTTTCAGGAGGCGATGGCGCGGCGTCTGGGGGCGGACATCACGATCAGACTTGGGCCGGGCGACGCCCACTACGAGACGGTCGCCGAGATCACGGGGGGCACCCTGCGCCGGCCGATCCTGGGGAAGCGCGTCCTCATTGGCGGCGCGGACCTGACGATCGAGTGCGTCGGTTCGTCGCGTAGCCTGGACGATGCGCTTCGCCTGACCCGCCCGGGCGGCCGCGTCCTGCTGCTGGGACTCGCCGCGATCCCACGTGGGGTGGACTGGACGCCGATCTGGCTGAATGAACTGCACGTCACCGGCAGCTACGTGTACGCGCTGGAAGGGTGGCAGGGCGGGCGCCGGCGCACGATGGAGATCGTCCTGGACTGGATGGCCGGCGGGACACTGGATGTGGCCCATCTGGTGACCCAGCGTTTCCCGCTCTCCGCCTACCGCCAGGCCATCGAGACGGCGACGAGAAAGGCGAAGTCGGCCGCGTTCAAGGTCGCCTTGCACCCCTCGGAGGTACTTCGGGGGCCTTCCTCCCCCTGAGGTCCGCCTCCGACGGCGCCAGCCGCTGGAAATCAGGCGTTTGCCCGATTGCTCCGCCTCGCGCTCCACCCCGATGCTCTTTTTAGCACCGGCTAACTCGCCGGGACACGATGAGCAGCCAGGCCGTACAGGACTACCTCAAGGCCATCTACGCGCTCTCCGGTGAGGGGCGGCCGGCGACAACCGGGGAGATCGCCGACCGCCTCAGCGTCGCCCCGCCGTCGGCGACGAACATGGTCAAGCGGCTGGCCAGGCGGGGGCTGGCGAAGCACACCCCCTACCGTGCGGTGGAATTGACCGAGGCGGGAAGACGGCTGGCCTTGACGATGGTTCGGCGGCACCGCCTGCTTGAGCTCTACTTGGAACGAGTGCTGGGCCTCGGGGTGGAGCAGGTCCACGAGGAGGCCGAGCGGCTGGAGCATGCGCTGTCCGACGCGCTGGAAACACGGCTGGATGACCTCCTTGGTCACCCAGCGTCCGATCCTCACGGCGAGCCAATCCCTCCGCGGGTGCGTCCCGCAGAGGCCGGGCGGTTGCCAGGGTAGGCGTGCCGTGGCCTGGCGGATGGCGGCGCTCCTCCCCGCGGTGGTGGCGCTGGTTGCGTGCGTCCCTGCCACCGGCCAGCCTCCCGATCCAGCAGTGCGGGCGGTGGCGACCTACTCGGTGATCGCCGACCTGGCCCGCCGGGTGGCGGGAGAGCGGGCGGACGTCGTGAGCCTCGTACCGGCTGGCACCGATCCACACACCTATGAGCCACGGCCGGACGATCTGCGCCGCGTCGCCGGGGCCAGCCTGGTCCTCTACAACGGCTTCAACCTGGAGCTGTGGTTTGGCCGGCTGATCGCCGGGTCGGGAACGCGGGCCCGCATCGCCGTCGCCTCTCGGGGCGTCACCCCCATCGTAATCCGGGACCCGCTCAGCCGGTACCACGGCGCCCCCGACCCGCACGCCTGGATGGACGTGCGCAACGTCATCCGTTTCTATGTCCCCAACATTCGTGAGGCTTTGACGATCGTGGATCCGGAGGGTGCGGCGATCTACAGTCGCAACGCGCAACAGTACATCACCGAGCTCGAGGGTCTCGACGCATCGATCCGGGAGCAGGTCGCCACCCTGCCGGCGGCGCGGCGCAAGCTGGTGACCACCGAAAACGCGATGTTCTACTTCGCCGCCGCCTACGGCTTTCAAGTCGTCGGCTGGATTTATACTCTGGCTCCTGAGTCCGAGCCTCCGGCCCGGCGGATCACCGAGCTGGTGGAGCGGATCCGGCGGGAGCGCGTCCCGGCGCTCTTTGTCGACCTCACCCTCAACCCGAAGCTGATGGAGCGCCTCAGCCAGGAGACGGGCGTGCCCATCCGCGGCGCGCTCTATATCGATTCCCTCGGCAAGCCCGGCAGCGGGGCGGACTCGTATGCGGGGATGATGCGGGCGAACGTGGAGGTCCTCATCAGAGGTCTGGGAGGCCCCGGCTCATGACCCCCGCGCTCGAAACGCGCAACCTGACTGTAGCCTACGATACCCGTCCGGTGCTGCTGGGGATCACGCTGGCCGTAGAGCGCGGCCAGGTGATCGGCGTCATCGGGCCCAACGGCGCCGGC
>JACQGZ010000192.1 GCA_016199305.1 Armatimonadota bacterium
GACACGATCTACGCCGAGGGGCAGCGCCGGTACATCGAGTCGCTCTCGGCCTTCGCCCGCCAGTTCCTCGAGCAGATGGAGAAGCCCGACGTCGACAGCATCGAGGGCCTGTCGCCGGCGATCAGCATCGCCCAGAAGACGACCAGCCGCAGCCCCCGCTCCACGGTCGGCACCGTCACCGAGATCTACGACTACGTGCGGCTGCTCTACGCCCGCATCGGCCAGCCCCACTGCCCCATCTGCGGCCAGCCGATCAGCCGGCAGAGCCGGGAGCAGATCGTGGACCGGGTGCTCACCCTGCCCGAAGAGAGCCGCATCCAGGTGCTGGGCCCGATCGTGCGCGGGCGGAAGGGGGAGTATCGGCAGCTCTTCGACGACCTGCGGCGGCAGGGCTTCGTCCGGGTGCGCGTCGAGGGGGCGGTGTACGACCTGTCTGAGGAGATCCCACTCGACAAGAACAAGAAACACAACATCGAGGTTGTGGTGGACCGCATCGTGGTCCGGCCTGATGTCAAGACTCGGCTGGCGGATTCTGTGGAGACTGCTTTGAAGTTAGGGCAGGGGATTGTGTACGTGCACGTCCTGCCGAACGGCCAGGACGTGGAGGGACGCCCGCCGGCGAGTAGAAACGTCGTCGAAGCCGGCGGGCGTCCCTCCGCGTCCAGTCAGTCCGACGAGGAAATGCTCGTCTTCAGTCAACAGTTTGCGTGCCCGGACCACGGGACCGTGCTCCCCGAGATCGAGCCCAGGATCTTCTCCTTCAACAGCCCGTACGGGGCGTGCCCGACGTGCTCGGGCCTGGGCTTCAAGCAGGAGATCGACCCGGCGCTGGTGCTCGACCGCGACCTCTCGCTGATGGACGGGGCGGTGCTGCCCTGGGCGGATTCCACGAGCGACTACTACTACGAGCTCCTGCAGTCGCTGGCGGCGCATCACAAGATCGACATGAAGACTCCGGTGCGGAAGCTGCCCAAGGGGTTCATCGAGGTGCTCCTGCACGGTTCGGACGAGCCGATGCGTGTGCGCTACCACAACAAGTGGGGCGCCCTGCGCGTCTACGAGACCACCTTCGAAGGGGTCGTCAACCAGCTGGAGCGGCGCTACAAGGAGACCGACTCCGAGTACATCCGCGAAGAGATCGAGCGGTTCATGACGACGCTCCCCTGCCCGGAGTGCCGGGGGACCCGGCTGAAGCCGGAGTCGCTGGCCGTACGCGTGGGGAGTCTCAACATCGCCGAGCTGACCGCGCTGACGATCCGCCAGACGCAGCGCTTCTTCAACGACCTGCGGGTGACCGACCGGGAGCGGCTGATCGCCCAGCAGGTGCTGAAGGAGATCCGCTCCCGGCTGGGCTTCATGGTCAACGTCGGGCTGGACTACCTGACGCTGGACCGCACCGCCAACACCCTCTCGGGGGGCGAGGCGCAGCGGATCCGGCTGGCGACGCAGATCGGCTCGGGGCTGATGGGGGTCCTCTACGTGCTGGATGAGCCCAGCGTCGGCCTGCACCAGCGGGACAACCGCCGCCTGATCGCCACCCTCACCGGGCTGCGCGACCTGGGCAACACGATCCTGGTCGTGGAGCACGACGAGGAGACGATCCGCGCCGCCGACTGGGTCGTGGACATCGGGCCCGGGGCCGGCGCCGACGGCGGGCACATCGTCCTGGCCGGGACGCCGGAGGAGATCGCCCGCGATCCGCACTCCATCACCGGCCTCTACCTCTCGGGACGGCGGCGGATTCCCATCCCGGCGGAGCGGCGGCAGGCCGGGGAGGGGGCGCTGGTCATCCGCGGCGCCCGCGAGCATAACCTCAAGGGCATCGACGTGCGGGTGCCCCTCAGCCTCTTCATCTGTGTCACCGGGGTTTCGGGCTCGGGCAAGTCCACGCTGATCGACGACATCCTCTACCGCGCCGTGGCCCATGCCCTGCACGGCACGCGGCTGCGCGCCGGCGCCCATGAGCGGATCGACGGGCTGGACCAGATCGACAAGGTCATCAACATCGACCAGTCGCCGATCGGCCGCACGCCCCGCAGCAACCCGGCCACCTACACGAAGACCTTCGACCTGATCCGGGATCTCTTCGCGCAGACCCCCGACGCC
>JACQGZ010000185.1 GCA_016199305.1 Armatimonadota bacterium
CCTGAGCAGCCCGGCCGTGATTCGGGAGGCGGTGCAGCGGCGGATCGAGCAGGTGGTGGTCAAGGACCCCGGGGCGTCGGTGGCGATGGGGCCGATCGCCATCGACGAGGCCTTCCTCACCGCCGACCCGCCGGTACTCTCGGTGCCGGTGAGAGTGCGCAGCCCCTATGCGCTTCCCGTGGAGGGCGCCATCCGGGTCACGGTGCTCCGGGAGAGCGTCGAGGTGGCCGACCCGGCCATGCTCCTGGTAAGCAACCGTCCGGAGGCGGTGCTGGCCGACGGCGTGCTGTTCGAGGAAGTTGTCGACGCCCGCCGGCCCACCCGCCTGCTCTACCATCACCAGAACGGCGCGCCGGACCGCTCCCGGGTTCTGACGATCGCGCTGACGAACCGCAGCGACCGTCCCGCCGAGCTGCTGCTCATCAGCGGCCTGGCGGGGCCCTCGCCCGACCCGCTCTTCGTGGGGCACGCGGCCACGGCGCGCTTCCTCCAAAACCTGGCCGCCGGCCGGGGCTACATCCTCGAGATCGGCCCCCGGTCGACCTATGCCTTCACGGCGCAGACGATGGCGCCGCTGCAACTGGTCTCGGGGATCCTGCAGTTCCAGCTCCTCCGGGGCGAGGGGTTGGAGGTCCGCATCGCCGCGCGCCTCCCCTGGCTGCTCGACCGGACGGTGGCCATCCCGGTCAACCAGATCGCCTACCCCCATCCCAAGGGCGTCTTCGCCGACCCCACCGTCGAGGTGACGCGCACGGTCGATCTCCTCCAGCCCACCACCCTGGTCGATCTGGGCTGGGCCGCCGCCCTGCGCGATGTGCGCACCGGAGAGCTGCTGGTCGGGGACTATGGGGTGGTCTACCGCCTCACCATCACCGCGGCCAATCCCTTCCCGCACGATCTGCGCGCCGATCTTGTGGCCACCGCGGCGGGCGGGGCGGCCCGGGGGGCCTTTCTGATCGACGGGCGGCTGGTGGAGATGGCCATCTATAAAGGCTTCGAGGAGCGTGCGCTGACGACGCTCACCGTGCCCGCGGGGCAACGGCTCACCACCCAGATCCTGACAATGCCGACGGCGGGATCCTCCTATCCCGTCCGGCTGAGCCTGCGCCCCCGTGAGTGAGGTGGCGATGCTGGCCGAGGCGCGGGCGCGCGCGGCCCTCACCCAGCGCACCATCCGCCAGACGGTGACGCTGGACGGGGTCGGCCTGCACACAGGGGCGCCGGTACAGGTGCGGCTGGAGGCGGCCGCTCCCGGGAGCGGGATCGTCTTTGTCCGTCGCGACCGTCCGGGCACCGCGCCCATCGCCGCGGTGGTGGACGCAGTGAGCGACACGCGCCGCGGGGTCACGCTGGGCGGCGGGGAGGGAGTGACGGTGGCGACCGTGGAGCACCTGCTCTCCGCCGCCGCCGGGCTGGGCATCGACAACCTGCGGGTGGATCTTGACGGTCCGGAACTGCCGGCGCTGGATGGCAGCGCCGCCGGCTTCGTGCGCGCGCTGGAGGAGGCCGGCGCCGTGGAGCAGAAGGTGGCTGCCCGGGTAATCGTCCTGGGCGTGACGGAGGTCGCCGAGGGGCGAGGACGCGCGGGCACGCGGCCGGCGGAGGAGTTTCGCGTGACCTACACCGTCGACCTGCCGGCCCCGCTGGGGGAGCAGTCGGCCTCGGCCGGCCTGGACGCGTACCATGAGGCGGTTGCCCCGGCCCGCACCTGGGGGTTCGCCGAGGAGGGGGCGGCGTTGCGCGCCCGGGGGCTGGCCCGCGGCGCCGGCCTCGAGAACGTCCTGGTGATCGGCCCCGGCGGTTACCTCACCCCGCCCCGGTTTCCCGATGAGCCGGCCCGGCACAAGATCCTCGATGTGATCGGCGATCTCGCCCTCCTGGGGGCGCGCCTGCGGGGGCACGTGGAGGTGGCCTACGGCGGCCACGCCCTGCACCTGGCCCTGGCGCGGGAGATCGTCCGCCGCTGGGGGGAGACCCGGCAGGAGATGGGGGAGGGGTGATGGGAGACCCCGGGGCGCTTGACGCCGCGCAGATTCTCGCCATCCTCCCGCACCGCTACCCCTTCCTCCTCGTCGACCGGATCATCGAGGTGGGGGAGAGCCGGATCGTCGGCCAAAAGAACGTGACGATCAACGAACCGTTCTTCGCCGGCCATGTTCCCGGCCAGCCGGTGATGCCGGGCGTCCTGATCGTCGAGGCGATGGCCCAGGTGGCGGCCTGCCTGCTCCTGAACCGCCCCCACCTGCGCGGCCGCCTGCCCTACTTTGCCGGGATCGACCGGTGCCGCTTCCGCCGGCCCGTCACCCCGGGCGACACCCTGCGCATTGAAGTGGAGATCCGGGCGCTGCGCGGGCGGGTGGGCAAGGCCTGGGCGACCGCGCGCGTCGGCGACGAGGCGGCCGCGGAGGCGGAACTGACCTTCGCCCTCCCCGATGAGGGCGGACCGGATGCGGCGGCAGGTGGAGAGGGATGACAGCGCGGCGGCGGGCCGCCACGGCCGACCGCGGTCCGGAGATCCATCCCACGGCCGTGGTCGGCGCGGACGCCCGCCTGGAACCGGGGGTGGTGGTGGGCCCCTATGCCGTCGTCGGCGACAATGTGGCCGTGGGGGCGGGCACGCGCATCGGCCCTCACGTGGTGATCGAAGACGGTGTCCGCATCGGCCGGAGCAATCTGATCTCGACGGGGGCGATCATCGGCTGCCTGCCTCAAGACCGCCACTTCCTGGGGGAGCGCAGCCACGTCGTCATCGGCGACCGGAATCTGATCCGCGAGTACGCCTCCATCAGCCGGGCCACGGGAGCCGGCGAGGCGACGACGATCGGCAATGACAACTTCGTCATGTCCTACGTCCGCATCGACCACAATGTGCGCGTGGGCGACCGGGTGGTGCTGGTGGGCGGCTCGATGGTGGCCGGCCACGTGGAGGTGGGGGACGACGCGTACGTCGGAGGGATGTCGGGCCTGCATCAGTTCGTGCGCGTCGGGCGGCTGGCCATGATCGGAGCCTACACGATGGCGCGTCAGGACTGTCCTCCATTTATGCTGGTGGCCGGGCAGCCGGGGCGCGCCCGGGCCCTCAACCTGGTGGGGCTGCGGCGCAAAGGCATCCCCCCGGGGGACCGATCGGTGCTGCGGCGCGCGTTTCGCCTCCTCTACCAGTCGCACCTGGGTATGACACGGGCCGTCGTCGCGCTCACCGAGGAGTTTGGCGACCATCCCCTGATACGCGAACTGATCGATTTCCTGCAAGCCTCCCGCGGCAGCCGCCGGGGACTGGTGCGATGGTCCGGGCTGACGGAGCCGGAACCGACGCCGGAACCGGAGCCGTAGGCCTGCTCGCCGGGGACGGGCGCCTGCCGGAGCTCCTGGCGCAGGCGGCGCGGCTCGGCGGAAGACCCGTGATCTGCGTGCAGATGGCGGGTGCCAGCCCGGTCCTGGAGAGCCTCGCGGAGGTCTTTGTGCGCCTGGAGCCCGGAGACTGGGAAGGGCTCTTCCAGGTGTGGAGAGCGCACGGCGTCCGCGAGGTCCTCTTGGCGGGGCGCTTCGGTCGCGCCGACCTTCCGGCGCGCCTGCAGGGCGGCGGCGAGGCGGCCCGAACATTTCTGGCCCGGCAGCCGGACCGCCGGGATCAACGCTTCCTTGAAGCATTCGCCGCCATGCTGGGGGGGATGGGGATGAGGGTGATCGACCAGCGGACCTACGCCGGCAACCTCCTCCCGGAGCCCGGCCGCCTGGCCGGTCCCCCGCTGTCCGCCGAAGAGGAGCGGGACGTGGCGCTGGGGATGGGGGTGGCCCGGACGCTGGCCGAACAGGATGTCGGCCAGACGCTGATCCTCAAGAGCGGCGTCATCCTGGCCGTCGAGGCCGCGGAGGGGACGGACGCCGCGATCCGCCGCGGCGGGGAGATGGCCGCCGGCGCGGTCGTGGTGAAGGTGAGCCGCCCGCGGCAGGATCCTCGCTTCGACGTGCCGACCATCGGGCCAGAGACGGTGGAAACCATGGCGGCCGTCCGGGCCAGGGCCCTCGCCGTCGAAGCCGGACGCACGATCGTTCTGGACCGCCGGGCTGTGGCCGCGGCGGCGGAGAAGGCCGGGATCACCGTCGTCGCCGTCGACGCCCCGCCGCTGCCGGGTGTCCCCTAGCCTCTTTCTGGTCGCCGGCGAGGTCTCCGGCGACATCTACGGCGCCGACCTCGCGGGGTCGCTGCGCCGGCGGCGCCCCGATCTCGACCTGGTGGGGGTCGGAGGGCCGCGGATGGCGGCGGCCGGGGTGCGCCTTCTCTTCGACAGTACGGAGTGGGGGGTGATCGGGTGGCTGGAGGTGTTGCCGCGGGTGCCCCTCTTCCTGCTCCGCCTTGGGGCCGTGGCCCGCGCGGTCGCGTCGACGCGGCCCGCCGCCGTGGTGCTGATAGATTTTCCGGGCTTCAACCTGCCGCTGGCCGCCCGTCTGGGCGGGCGGTACCCGGCAGCCTATTTCATGCCGCCGATGGTCTCCACGCGCCGCGGGGGCCGGGCCCGACGGGTCGCCCGTCTAGGGATGCGGCTGCTGGCGGCCTTCCCGTTTGAGGCGGAGGCCTATCGTGAGGCTGGCGCGGATGTGGACTTCATCGGCCACCCGGCCCTGGACCGCGTGCGTACGAGCGCGGACCCCCCCACGATCCGCGCCCGGTGGGGGCTGCCGCCGGAGAGCCCAGTGGTGGCGCTCCTCCCGGGCAGCCGCCGCCAGGAGCTGCGGCGCCACCTGCCGGTGATGATGGAGGCGCTCTCGCTGGTGCAGCAGGATCATCCGGCCCTGCGGGCGGCCCTGCCGGTGGCGGCGCCGGCGTTCCGGTCCATGGTCGAGCGGGAGATCGCCGCCTCGCCCGTCCCCGTGGCGATGACGGAGGGCGGGGAGCAGGAGAGCTACGACGCGCTGGCCGCCAGCGATTTCGCCGTCGTGGCCTCGGGGACGGCCACGCTGGAGGCGATGTGCCTGGGCACCCCGATGGTCGTGATCTACCGCCTCTCCCGCACGACCTGGTGGATTGCCACCAGAATCGTCGCCGCCGTCTCCACCGCCGCCCTGCCCTCGCTGCTGGCCGGGCGTCCCCTGGTCCCCGAACTGCTCCAGGATGCGTTCACGGCGCGGGGGCTGGCGGCCACCGTCTCGGAGTGGCTGGGCGATGCCGGACGTCGGGCCGCCCTGCGTCAGGAACTGCTGGCGCTGCGGTCGCGTCTGGGTGAGGGAGGGGCAATCGATCGCGCGGCAGAGGAGATCCTGCGCCTGGCGCGCTTGTCCGGCCCGGAGGGCTCACGTCCCATACAACACGGACTGAGCAGGCACCCTGGCGACGGGACGGAAGGCTGATGACGGAAGGCTGATAATGAAGGTGAGGCGCCGCGCGGCAACGGCAGCGGTCCTGGCGGTCCTGGGCCTGGCGATCCTCTGGTATGTGAGCCGGAGCGGATTCCCGGTGGGCACTGGGGGCCCTCGGCCGACGCACCCCCCGCCCGCCGCTTCCCCCGCGGCCGCCCCCCCTCCGGCTGCGGCGCCGGGATCACCGGGGAGTCCGTCCCTTCCGCCGATCACGGTGGAGGAGAGCCGGATCCGCGGGGCCGACCCGGCCGGGGGGCTACAGTGGGAACTGCGGGCGGCAGCCCTGCAGGTAGACGCCGACCGCGAGGAGGTCCGGCTGGAGGGCGTCGAGGGAACATTCCTGGAGCGGGGGAAGACGGCGGTCACCTTCACCGCCCCGCGCGCCATCTTCCAGATGAAGACGCGGGACATCATCCTCTCCGGCGGCGTCCGGGCCCGCGCGTCAGGCGGGCGGGCGGTGGAGGCGCAGCAGGTCCGATGGCTGGCCGCCCGCCGCCTCTTGATCGCCACGGGGCGGGTGCGGTTGACGCAGGAGCGGATGATCGTCCGGGCCGACCGGCTGGAGAGCGACATCGCGCTGCGCCGGACCCGCCTCAGAGGGCACATCTCGGTCACGATTCGGGAGTGACGGAGGGACCACAGTGAAACAGACTCGCTTCATCGCCGTCATCATAGCGGTGTTGCTGGGGAGCGCCCACGGCAGCCCGGCTCTGGCCCAGCCGGCGCCGCCGC